>CAJNCM010000005.1:0-191369 GCA_905221285.1 bacterium | reverse complement strand
CAAGCACAAGCTGCAGATACTTGGGTTAAAAATGGTTCTGACTGGAATCTTTCTCAAGATGGCAGTCTCGCTAAAAATAAATGGGTGCAAAATGCTGGCTCTTGGTATCACTTCGATAGCGCTGGTAAAATGCAGACAGGCTGGCTCAAAGACGGAAATACATGGTATTCCCTAGCAGATAGTGGCGCTATGCGTACTGGCTGGTACAAGGAAGCTGGAACATGGTACTCTCTAGCAGATAGTGGCGCCATGCGTACAGGTTGGTACAAAGAAGGGGCTACATGGTATTACCTCAAAGGCAGTGGAGCTATGGCAACAGGATGGGCGACTGCAAATGGTGATTGGTATTATTTTGAACAATCAGGTGCAATGGCCTCTGATAGAGTTGTAAATTCTAGTGATGGAACAGGCTATATTCTCAGCAAGGATGGACATATGTTCACTTTACAAGATAGCCCTTATAAACATGATGATATTGTTCGTTTAGGCGATGGATATGAATATCTGATTAAAGCAAAATATGATGGGAATAAATTTACTGATGTTATAGTGGCTAAAAACACTTGGTATGTCAAACCTGAGTTCAAGAAGTTTTCCGACAAATATGGGGATCATGTTGCAAATATAACCTTAGCTTTAGTGGATAATAAAGAAAAAGGACAAGAAATTGATCCTAAAGCTGTTATTCGTAATTTCCAAAATCTGCCAGGTCGATATTACTTTGGAGCAGATGGTCGTAGAGTATTACCACTTCCAGAGATGACAACTAGATCAGAAATCAAAAAAGTTGGCAATGATCTTTATCTAGAAGACCCAGGTGTACGACTTAGACTTCCGTCTACTTACTTCACAATCAATAACAATAAACTATACTATTTAGAAAATGAACAAGGTAAGCTTAAAACAGGTTACTTTGTACTGATTGATGATGGAGCAACCACTACTCACTATCACATTCTAGCCTATGCGGATCAATCCGGTGAGATTCTTAAGATGAAACGCTTGCCATCAGGAGTTAGAGATTATCTTGACAAAGAAATCGATGGTTTCTATGGTCAAAAAATTAAGATTGAATCTCCACACTCAAACGAATATTACAAAGTGGTTGTGGTTAAATAAGAAAAACGAATCGCCTAATGAGGGATGTATGGGCGATTCGTTTTTTAACTGTAATCAGCCACTACTGAATACCTTTTATAAGATTATATTTGAATTCTAAAGAAAATTAAGAAGAAACCATACTTCCAGCAGGATTGAAAAGCGCATTCATTACTTGAAAAAAGTCGCCCATTTATGTTATAATAGACTGTATTTAAAAAATTTTAAGGAGAAATGACAGAATGTCTGTATCATTTGAAAACAAAGAAACAAACCGTGGTGTCTTGACTTTCACTATCTCTCAAGACCAAATCAAACCAGAATTGGATCGTGTCTTCAACTCAGTGAAGAAATCTCTTAATGTTCCAGGTTTCCGTAAAGGTCACCTTCCACGTCCTATCTTCGACAAAAAATTTGGTGAAGAGTCACTTTACCAAGACGTTATGAACGCTCTTTTGCCAAACGCTTATGAAGCAGCTGTAAAAGAAGCTGGTCTTGAAGTGGTTGCTCAACCAAAAATTGATGTAACTTCAATGGAAAAAGGTCAAGACTGGGTTATCACTGCTGAAGTCGTTACAAAACCTGAAGTAAAATTGGGTGACTATAAAAACCTTGAAGTATCAGTAGATGTTGAAAAAGAAGTAACTGACGCTGACGTTGAAGAGCGTATCGAACGCGAACGCAACAACTTGGCTGAATTGGTTATCAAAGAAGCTGCTGCTGAAAACGGCGACACTGTTGTCATCGACTTCGTTGGTTCTATCGATGGTGTTGAATTTGATGGCGGAAAAGGTGAAAACTTCTCACTTGGACTTGGTTCAGGTCAATTCATCCCTGGTTTCGAAGACCAATTGGTAGGTCACTCAGCTGGTGAAACTGTTGATGTTATCGTAACATTCCCAGAAGACTACCAAGCAGAAGACCTTGCAGGTAAAGAAGCTAAATTCGTGACAACTATCCACGAAGTAAAAGCTAAAGAAGTTCCAGCTCTTGACGATGAGCTTGCAAAAGACATCGATGAAGAAGTTGAAACACTTGCTGAATTGAAAGAAAAATACCGCAAGGAATTGGCTGCTGCTAAAGAAGAAGCATACAAAGATGCCGTTGAAGGTGCAGCAATTGATAAAGCTGTAGAAAATGCTGAAATCGTAGAACTTCCAGAAGAAATGATCCACGAAGAAGTTCACCGTTCAGTTAATGAATTCCTTGGAAACTTGCAACGTCAAGGTATCAACCCTGACATGTACTTCCAAATCACTGGAACTACTCAAGAAGACCTTCACAAACAATACGAGGGAGAAGCTGAGTCACGTACGAAGACTAACCTTGTTATCGAAGCAGTTGCGAAAGCTGAAGGATTTGACGCTTCAGAAGAAGAAATCCAAAAAGAAGTTGAGCAATTGGCAACAGACTACAACATGGAAGTGGCTCAAGTACAAAGCTTGCTTTCAGCTGATATGTTGAAACACGATATCACAATCAAAAAAGCTGTTGAATTGATCACAAGCACAGCAACAGTTAAATAATCTTAATAAACAAAAATCCCACCTGAATTGGTGGGTTTTCTTGTGTACTATTTTCCAAAAATCTCTTTGAGATCTGCGTCTGTAATCCCAATCATGGCTGGGATGCTATCCCAGTTTTCTTCGGTTAGGATGTAGGATTGTTCAGAGGCGCTTGATGTGGTTGTTTCAGAGACAGCTGGTTGCTTTTCTTCAACATTATCCAATAAATCACTGAAGCGTTCAATCAGATAGGTTTTTCGAGCAGTTCCGATGTGTTGGGTAGCATAGTCGAAGGCTTGTAATTCGCCTAGTAAGATAAGCTTGCTTTTGGCGCGTGTAATGGCTGTATAGATGAGATTGCGCTCCAGCATACGCCTGCTAGCACTGGTGATAGGCAGGATGACAACTGGGAACTCACTTCCCTGAGATTTATGAATACTCATGGCATAGGCCAAGCGAATCTTGTACCATTCGTTACGTGGGTAAGAGACTTCATTGCCATCAAAATCAATGACAATCTCATCTTGTTTCGACTCGGTGTATTTACCAGGAATCAGGTCTGTGATAGCTCCTAAATCTCCATTAAAGACATTGATTTCAGCATCGTTGACCAAGTGAATGACCTTATCTCCCTTACGATAGTGGCACTGGGGAGCTTCAAAACTAAGTTGGTCTTTTTGTGGTGGATTGAGCAGGTCTTGCATGAGTTGATTGATGGCATCAATCCCTGCTGTCCCTCGGTACATGGGAGCAAGAACTTGGATATCACGGGCAGGGATACCGCTTCTGAGGGCGGCACCTAAGATCTTTTCAATGGTAGCAGGAATATGGCCGCTAGCAATTTCAAAGTAGGAACGGTCTGCTTTTTTCTGGGTGAAATCAGCTGGCAAGATACCCTGTCGAATCTGACTAGCTAGGGTAACGATAGTTGATTCTTCACTTTGCCGGTAAATTTTTTCCAAGCGAGTCTGAGGAATCAAGGGAATATGAAGCAGATCCGCTAGAACCTGTCCAGGACTGACAGACGGTAGCTGATCGCTATCCCCCACGATGAGAATTTTACTGTTAGAAGAGATATTGGAGAAGAGTTGATTGGCCAGCCAAGTATCCACCATAGAAAATTCATCCACGATGATAAAGTCAGCATCTAGATAATCCTCCAGATGACTGGTATCATCGTCACCTGTCATTCCTAAATGACGGTGTATGGTCGCGCTAGGCAAACCTGTCAATTCATTCATGCGGCGAGCTGCTCGGCCAGTTGGAGCAGCAAGAAGAATAGGTAAGTTACTTTTTTTCCTGAGGTCAAGTCCTTCTAAGAGGGTATAAACAGCGATAATCCCATTGATAACAGTTGTTTTACCAGTACCAGGACCACCTGTCAGGATAAAGACCTTATTCTGGATAGCATCACAAATAGCTTGTTTTTGAATGCTATCATACTCAATCTCCAGATCTTCTTCGACAGTAGCGATATGTTTTTGAATGGTTTCTAAATCCTGGCTCTTCTGTTTTCCTTTTTCAAGGATACGAACCAAGTGACTGCGGATGCCTTCCTCAGCGAAAAAGAGGCTGTTGTCAAAAATCTTGGTATCAACCTGCTGAACCTTGTCTTCTTCGATCAGGTAGGAGAGTTCTTGGGCAACTTGGCTGGGATCTAGTTCCACGGGACGAGAAGACTCAAGGAGAGTAAGGGTTTGTTCCAGCAAATCCCGTGCTTCAACATAGGTGTCCCCTGTTTCCATACAGGCCTGAAAAAGACTGTGAACTAGACCGGCGCGGAAGCGTTCAGGAGCCTGACTTTCGATGCCTAGTTCTTCCGCTAATTGGTCAGCAATGGTAAAGCCCAAACCCTTGATATCCTCGACCAACTGGTAGGGATAATTTTCAACCACATCAAGGGTTTCTTCTTTGTAAAAGTCTTGAATCTGAAAGGCTAGTTTGTTGGGAATGCCGTAGTTGGCTAGTTTGGCCAAGATCATCTCCGTTCCGTAGTTGAGACGGAGAGTTGAGACGAAAGCCTCGCGATTTTTGGCAGATAGTCCTGCGATGCCTTCTAACTTTTCTGGGTGTTGCAGAATTTCGTCAATGGTATTGTCGCCATAGGTATCCACAATTTTCTGAGCAGTCTTGAGACCAATTCCCTTGAAATGGCTACTTGAAAAGTACTTAACCAAGCCCTTGCTAGTTGGTTTTGAGCGTTCATACCGGCTGATTTGCAGTTGCTCCCCATACTTGGAGTGCTGGACAATTTGTCCCCAAAAAATATAGTCTTCTCCCTCAATCACATCAGCCATGGTTCCTGTGACAATGATTTCAAAATCATCAAAATCCTCTGCGTCTGTATCGTCGATTTCTAGGAGGAGGATGCGATAAAAATTGCTGGGATTTTCAAAAATAATCCGTTCAATGGTTCCTGAAAAATAAACTTCCATAAAATTCCTTTGTATGAATAGGTGAGAGTTAACTTTGTATCTGTTTTAATCGAATTGGTACTAAAGAATCATCTTCTCACGATAGAAGAAGAGGCTGAGATTCTTGATTCTCGGCCTCTTAGGTCTCTTAAAATGTTCCGATACGGGTGATTGGCCAGAAGCGGAATTTAGCTTCCCCTGTGATATCTTTTGCTTTAAAAGTACCTACGTGACGACTGTCACTTGAAACCAAGCGGTCGTCTCCGAGGAGAAGGTATTCTCCTTCTGGGACAGTAAAGCTAAAGTTGGTGTTGTAGTTGACATCAACTGTGAAGGCTTGAGCTTTTTCAGCAATACTTCTAAAGAAAGTTCCTTTATTTCCTTCAAATCCCTTGCCTGAGTAAGTGCTTTGGAGTTTGTCATCCTTGAAACGTTTGATGTAGTCAGCTAGGTAAGGTTCATCTGTCTCTTTGTCATTGATGTAAAGTTTATCATTTTCGTAACGGATGGTATCACCAGGCATTCCGATGACACGTTTGACGATGTCCTTATTGCCATCTTCTTCATGGGCAACCACGATATCAAAACGGTCAATAGGGAGGTGTTTGACAACAAAGAGGATTTCGCCATCCGCTAGGGTAGGATCCATGGAATGCCCTTCTACGCGAACATTGCTCCAAAAAAAGATACGACTTAAAGCTAGTAATGACAGAATTAGGAGGAACAATCCCCACTCTTTTAAGAAATTTTTAAATGAATTCATAACTTACCTTTCTAAGCGTTTTTTCGCTTTTTCAGTATTTTTAAAGTGCAGTTTGGCGCAGAAGTTGAGTCCCTGCATACCATAGGCTTGCAAAATCTGGCTAGCTACCTTATCAGAAGCCGTTCCGGCTCCACTTGGAAGCTGATAGCCCAGTTCTCGTCCCAGATTTTCAAGATTTTCCAGAAAGAGATCACGCGCAATGACAGAAGAAACTGCGACAGCCAAGTATTTGCCCTCAGCCTTTTCTTCTAAGCTGATAGGATTGCTGAAACGATTGGCCTCTTGTGCCAAGTACTTGTCATAATTTTTAGCACTGGTAAAGGCATCAATCACAATTTTCTCAGGCTGAATGCCTTTTTGAAGAAGGAGATAGATAGCCTGGTTATGGAGGGCTACCTTAACAGAAACAGCGTTGTAGCGGTCTCCGATGACCTCGTTGTACTTGCTTGGTGAGAGAAGCAGTGCTTGGTGCTGGATTTTTTCCTTGAGGATAGGGGCAATCTGACGGATCTTTTGGTCGGTCAGAGTTTTAGAATCTCCCACACCGAGTTTTCGTAAGAAATCATGCTGGTCAGGTGTGACAAAGGAAGCCACAACTGCAAGTCCACCAAAGTAGGAACCATTTCCAACCTCATCTGTCCCAATCAAAGGGAGATTTTGTCCGCTGGTTTCCTCTACAACTTGATAGCCAAAGAAACTGGCGTATTTCTCAGCTCCTTCACCCTGAAGCAAGACCTTTCCAGAAGTATAGATAGAAACCGTTGCTTGAGGTAGTCGCAAAAAGTAGCGGATATAGGGATTCTTGCTGGGAGCCAGACTGCTTTGATAGTGTTCAAGAAAAGCCTGAATCTCCTTTTCGCTTGGTGTGAGTGTTATACTTGCCATAGTTTCTATTGTACCACAAAAGCAGGCAAATTTGTAAAAACTGACAAAATTAGCGAATTTTGGTATAATATCGTGAGGTGAATTTTATGGCAAATCTAAATCGATTCAAATTTACATTCGGGGAAAAATCATTAACCTTGACAAGCGAGCATGATAACCTTTTTATGGAGGAGATTGCCAAGGTTGCGACAGAAAAATACCAAGCAATTAAAGAACAAATGCCTAGTGCAGATGATGAAACAATCGCTCTTTTGTTGGCGGTCAACTGTTTATCAACTCAGCTCAGCCGTGAGATTGAATTTGATGATAAGGAGCAAGAGTTAGAAGAACTCCGTCACAAGCTTGTGACTTGCAAGCAAGAACAGAGCAAGATTGAGGATTCCTTATGATTTCACTCCTTCTTCTATTGGTCTTGGCTTGGGGATTTTATATCGGCTATCGGAGAGGCCTGCTCTTACAGGTTTATTACCTGATTTCAGCTATGGCATCTGCTTTTGTGGCTGGCCAGTTTTATAAGGGGCTTGGAGAACAATTTCATTTATTACTCCCTTATGCAAATCCGCAGGAAGGTCAGGGGACTTTCTTCTTCCCATCGGATCAACTCTTTCAGTTGGATAAGGTCTTTTACGCAGGTATCGGCTACTTGTTGGTATTTGGGATTGTCTATAGCATCGGTCGTTTGCTTGGTCTCTTGTTACACTTGATTCCTAGTAAAAAATTGGGTGGCAAGTTGTTCCAAGTTTCAGCAGGTATCTTGTCCATGTTGGTGACCTTATTTGTCTTGCAAATGGCTTTGACCATACTAGCAACCATTCCCATGTCAGCTATACAAAATCCTCTTGAAAAGAGTATCGTCGCAAAACACATCATCCAGAGTATACCAGTAACAACCAGTTGGCTCAAACAAATCTGGGTGACAAATTTAATCGGATAAAAAGGGCAGGAGTTTTCCTAGCCCTTTGTTTACAGATTTGACTCGAATCTATCAGAATGTAAAAAGCTATCACACCTAGACATTCAAAGACAAGGAAATAAAGATGAATAAGAAAATATTAGAAACATTAGAGTTCAATAAGGTCAAGGCCTTGTTTGAACCCCATTTGTTGACCGAGCAGGGCTTGGAGCAATTGAGACAGCTGGCTCCGACTGCCAAAGCAGATAAAATCAAACAAGCTTTTGCTGAGATGAAGGAAATGCAGGCTCTCTTTGTTGAGCAACCGCATTTTACTATTCTAGCAACTAAGGAAATCGCAGGAGTCTGCAAGCGCTTGGAGATGGGAGCGGACCTCAATATCGAGGAGTTCCTACTCTTGAAGCGCGTGCTTCTTTCTAGTCGAGAGCTTCAAAGTTTTTATGCTAATCTGGAAAATGTCAGCTTGGAAGAGTTAGCCCTTTGGTTTGAGAAATTACATGATTTTCCGCAATTACAAGGAAATCTCCAAGCCTTTAATGATGCAGGTTTCATTGAAAATTTCGCCAGTGAAGAATTGGCGAGAATCCGCAGAAAAATCCATGATAGCGAGAGTCAGGTACGCGATGTCTTGCAAGATTTGCTTAAGCAAAAAGCGCAGATGTTGACGGAAGGGATTGTTGCCAGCAGAAATGGCCGTCAGGTTTTACCGGTCAAAAACACTTATCGCAACAAGATTGCAGGTGTTGTTCATGATATCTCTGCCAGCGGAAACACCGTCTATATCGAACCCCGTGAGGTGGTCAAACTGAGCGAAGAAATTGCCAGTCTGAGAGCAGATGAGCGCTACGAAATGCTTCGCATTCTCCAAGAAATTTCTGAGCGTGTCCGCCCTCATGCGGCTGAAATCGCCAACGATGCTTGGATTATCGGCCATCTAGACTTGATTCGTGCCAAGGTCCGCTTTATCCAAGAGAGGCAAGCAGTCGTTCCTAAGTTATCAGAAAATCAGGAGATCCAACTGCTCCATGTCTGCCATCCTTTGGTCAAAAATGCGGTCGCAAATGATGTCCATTTTGGTCAAGATTTAACAGCTATTGTCATCACAGGTCCAAATACAGGTGGTAAGACCATCATGCTTAAAACTCTGGGCTTGACACAGGTTATGGCCCAGTCTGGTTTGCCGATTTTAGCAGACAAGGGAAGTCGTGTTGGTATTTTTGAAGAAATCTTTGCTGATATTGGCGACGAGCAGTCTATTGAGCAGAGCTTGTCTACCTTCTCTAGCCACATGACCAATATCGTGGATATTCTTGGCAAGGTCAACCAACATTCCCTCTTACTCTTGGACGAGTTGGGGGCTGGTACAGACCCTCAAGAAGGAGCTGCCCTTGCTATGGCTATTTTGGAGGACCTTCGTCTGCGTCAAGTTAAGACCATGGCGACCACCCACTATCCAGAACTCAAGGCTTACGGTATTGAGACAGCTTTTGTCCAAAATGCCAGTATGGAGTTTGATACTGCAACTCTTCGCCCGACTTATCGCTTTATGCAGGGCGTTCCTGGCCGAAGCAATGCCTTTGAAATTGCTAAACGTCTAGGTCTATCTGAAGTTATCGTAGGGGATGCCAGTCAGCAGGTCGATCAAGACAATGATGTCAACCGAATTATTGAACAACTGGAAGAGCAGACGCTAGAGAGTCGCAAACGCTTGGACAATATCCGTGAGGTGGAGCAAGAAAATCTCAAGATGAACCGTGCTCTCAAAAAGCTCTACAACGAGCTCAATCGTGAAAAGGAAACCGAGCTTAATAAGGCGCGTGAACAGGCTGCTGAGATTGTGGACATGGCCCTCAGTGAAAGTGACCAGATTCTCAAAAATCTCCATAGTAAATCTCAACTCAAACCCCATGAAATCATTGAAGCCAAGGCCAAGTTGAAAAAATTGGCTCCTGAAAAAGTAGACTTGTCTAAAAACAAGGTCCTTCAAAAGGCCAAGAAAAAACGAGATCCAAAGGTGGGAGATGATATTGTGGTGCTCAGTTATGGACAGCGTGGTACCTTGACTAGTCAACTCAAGGACGGCCGCTGGGAAGCCCAAGTCGGTCTGATTAAGATGACCTTGGAAGAGAAAGAATTTGACCTTGTTCAAGCCCAGCAAGAAAAGCAAGTCAAAAAGAAACAAGTCAATGTCGTGAAACGGACTTCTGGCAGAGGACCGCAAGCAAGACTGGACCTTCGAGGGAAGCGTTATGAAGAAGCCATGAATGAGTTAGACGCCTTTATCGACCAAGCCCTGCTCAACAATATGGCCCAAGTCGATATCATTCATGGTATCGGTACAGGTGTCATCCGTGAAGGAGTCACTAAATACCTACAAAGAAACAAACATGTCAAGAGTTTCGGCTATGCTCCACAAAATGCTGGAGGCAGTGGTGCGACTATTGTGACCTTTAAAGGATAAGAAAAAGCCTGAGGAAATACATGATTCCTCAAGCTTTTTTTGATTTCTAGACTAGATATCTAAAGGCTGTCCAGTGTGATTGAGCTGTGTGACAGTAACAAAGAAATCCTCTCTCATTCGAGTCAGAAGTTGATTTGGATAGATTTTTTCAAAGTTATCGAGACTAGCAAAGATATACTTAGCAAGTTCTAGACCTTTGACATCGTCTTGTCTGAGAAAATTATTAGCACGTTCCATGGAAATGCTAATCATCTCTGTCATCTTGGTACTCAGTAGAGGAAAAGTATTAATCACTTCCAGAGTCTTCACTGCTAAATTCTCAGCCTTATCATAGTAACCATTAACAGAGTAATGCTTGATAGCAGTTCTTAAGCAGGCAATATAGTAGTCAGCAGTACGGATTGAATGGTATTCAGTCTGTTTTTTTAGAGTATCTAATAAGTGGTAGAGCCTGTAATCTAAAAATTCGATTGAAAAGTGAGGCAGGATAGATGAAAAGATATTGACCTCAATTTTGTTCCAGTCGTCCAATTCACTCAGATAGTTCTTGATATATTCTAGTTCTTGATAATCTTTTGGAGTCAGAAAAGAATCGCCGATGATGTTTGCGATAGCAAATTTATTGACTACACGATTGGCAATCACATAGTGTTCAGCGATCCCAGGATTTTCCATGGGTTGATTAATCAAACTAATGATCTTTTTAAATTCACGCTTATAGGCCAAATCAGCAACTTGAGCCTGTAATTTATGAAATTCAGTTGGAAACATCTGCGTTTTGAGACTATCAAAGGTTTCTTTATCAATTCCAATATTAGAAAGAATCTCTTCAAATTTTTGAATGGTTATCCGAGATTTCCCTTGCTCAAACTGACGTAAAAAGTGAGGAGTCACTGTAGTTCCAGCAGCTTCCTTCTGGGTAAAGCCTCTTTCCTCACGAATAGCCTTATAGACTAATCCATAAACACTTTCATCTTGCATCCTAAATCTCCTCGAGTCCTTTTTTCCATTCTATCATAATTCTACCAGTTTTTAAGGTAATTTTAAGAAAAAAGTAATTATAGTTACGCTTTTTCGGGGGGGGGGGGGGTAATTGTTCAATAAAGGTAAATATAAATACGCTTTTCGCAAATAAGGTAAATCACATGCTATACTGTAACCGTAAACAATAAGATTTAAAAGGAGATTGTTGATGATTAAATACAAAGAATTGGAAAGTTATATAGATGAATGGAGATATTATTCCGATGAGAATAATCCTAGATTAGATTTAGAATATTGTAAGACGAAAATTGTTGAAAAAGCAAAAGAGTTTGATCTTCCTTGTAAAATTGATGAAGAACAAATAAAACTCGGTGGTTTGTTTAATAAAGAGATTGAAGAATGTCTAGTTATTTCACACCCAAATCACCAGAAAGACTATGTAAAGTTTTGTTTTCGTTTAAAAAACCAAGGATCAGTACAGCTTCTGACTATAGATACTTTAGGTGAGAGTAAACAATTAAAAAAATACTACATATCAGAAGATAATAAAAGATTCAGGGAAGCAATTAGAGAATCGGATTTGTCATTGGGTCAGAAATTAGGAGCTCAACTTAGTAATTTAACAGTTAGCAGTCTTAGAACTTTGGGGAAAAATCAGAGCAAGATTGATGCAGAATTAAAATACTGTGAGTTTTTAACAGAAATACTAACACAGTTTAAATCAAATAATGATTAGGAGTGAAATATGAGTAAAGCAATTGGAATTGATTTAGGAACGACTTATTCAGCAGTATCTGTATTATCAGAGACTGGACAACCACAAATTTTATTGAATCAAGATGGTGAAAATTTAACTCCATCTGTTGTATTCTTTCAGGATTTTGATGGGAAAGATGAACCACTTGTTGGTATTCAAGCTAAAAATTTGGCAGCAAGTCGTCCTGAAGCAGTTGTACAGTATGTCAAAAGGCAAATGGGAAATCCAAATTGGAAGTTTGATTCTCCTAGTGATACTGTTTATACAGCAGAAGAAATTTCAGCAATCATTTTAAAAAGATTAAAAGAAGGAGCAGAAAATGCCCTTGGTGACAAAGTAGAGGATGTTGTAATAACTGTTCCAGCTTATTTTGATGATGCTCGTAGAACAGCAACAAAACATGCTGGAGAAATTGCTGGACTCAATGTTTTACGAGTTTTAAATGAACCGACAGCCGCTGCACTTGCATATGGTATATCAGCAGAAAAAAATGAGACAGTATTGGTATACGATTTAGGTGGTGGAACTTTTGACGTTACATTAATGAAAATAAAAGATGGCGAGTTTGATGTTATTGCCACCGATGGAGATCGTAATCTAGGAGGGTTTGATTTTGATAACGCCTTATCAATGATTATTGCTGAAAAGATGGAAGAACAGGGAGCAGAGGATATTTATACGGATGAACATTTTACTGCCTTACTTCGTGAAAAATCAGAGAATACAAAGAGAGGACTAACAACTGTAGAAAAAACAAATGTCTTTCTCGACTATAAAGGAAAAAGTTATAAAATTCCTATAACACGTGTAGAATTTGAAGAAGCAACAAAAAGTCTAATGAATCGTACAGAGGAGCTGTTAGATGATGTTGTTGAAGAATCTGGAATGTCATGGGATGAAATTGACCAAGTACTATTAATAGGTGGTTCAACTCGAATGCCAATGGTACAAAGAAAATTGGAAGAGAAAATTGGGAAGAAGATTGTATATTCTATTAATCCAGATGAAGCTGTAGCACAAGGAGCAGCTATTCAGGCAGCATTGGAAATCGCTAATAAATCAGAAAGTGCAGATGTTAGTGAAACAGTTCGTGGATTAGCAGAAAAGTTAGTTGTTTCGGATGTTACTTCTCAAGCCTTGGGAACTCTGGCTCTTTCGAATGGTGTGAAAAGAAATACAATTATTATTCCTAAAAATTCCAAGGTACCAAACAAGTACTCTGAGTATTTTTCAACAGTTGTTGATAATCAACAAAATGTGTTAGTAGAGGTTACTCAAGGGGATGACGAGGATCCGCAATTTGTTACGGTTATAGGAGAGAGTACCATTAAATTACCAGGTGACTGGCCAGCAGGAACGGTTTTGAAGGTAACTTATCATTATGATGTCGATCAAACAGTTTTTGTAGAGGTACATGATTCGGATAATCACTTATTAGGGACTTTTGAAGTAGAGAGACAAGCAAATCTCGATAAAAGTGCTGTAGAAGTAGCTAGTCGTAAAATAAAAGATTTAACTATTGATTAGGGGAGGAACACAATGTCGGTCATAAACTATTATGAAGAGTTAGGGATTTCAGAAACAAGTTCATTAGATGATGTCAAGAAAAGTATCAAGTCAAATAGAAGACGCTATCGCCAGTTGACAGGTTCTCCAAATATTGATCAAAGATCAATGGCTGAGAGAAAGATGGAAGTCATTGCACAGGCAGAAAAAGTATTTGAAAGTGAAGAAACCAGACAAAAATATGATAGGGAATTAGAAAATTCTAAACAAAGTTCTGAAGGAGTCCCTGATTCGACTCCAACTAATCATTCAAATTCAAGCTATCTTGATTCAGCTAGACAGGCCTTCTATTCAGGAAAGAAATCATTAGCTTATTCCTACATTGAAGAAGCCTTAAAAATAAATCGAAATGATGCAGATGTTTGGTATTTCAAGGCTATGATTAGCCTTGAAGATAGAAAGTTATCAGATGCAGAATTAGCTATTAGTGAAGCTAATAGATTGAGACCTAAAAACGCAGATATCTTATCTTTGTTAGGTGATGTTTATTGTGAAAAGAATCAGCAAAAGTTTGCAATTCAGTATTATCAGGAAGCTTTTGAACTATCTAATAATTCCTTTTATCTTTTGAAAAAGGGGAGATCACTATTTTTATTTGATCAGTATAAACAGGCGGTAAAAGATGTTCGATATCTGTACGATCATTATTTAGAAGAAAATAAAAATAATGAAGAATATATTTATTACCTTTTATCATGCTCTTATAGAGAAATTGGAGATAATGAGGAAGCCTATAATTTTGCAAGAAAATTAGTAGATGTTTCAGATTCACTAGAGCATAAACTACATTATGCAGGTATTCTATTTTTGAAATCTGAAGATGAGTGTGAGAATTATTTAGATACCTTAAATGAACGCTATGGTAACAATAAAGATTTCCAGCAAGTATATTTTAAGTTACTATTAGATATCACGATAGAGCGTATGAAAAAAGCACCTGATACAGACGTTGAGGCTTTCTTTAGAAAATATATTGATCGAACAAAATATGAGAATGAAGCAGTTTTAGATAATAAGGCGCGTGTTCGAATTGCAGAAGCTTACTTGGCCAAGGCACAAAGTTTAGGGATTGAAAATAAAATTATAGATAATGATTTTTACAATGAATTTATTGAAAATAAAAATTATATCAATTATGCCACAACACGCCATTCACAAGGTATGGGATGTCTCATGTTCATCTTAGTTTTTGCAGCCAATTGGTTTTTGAGTGGTTTCTTTGATAAGTTTGTAAATAGCTTTTGGATTAGTAACGCATTAAGTTTGGCATTGTTATCAAATATTGTCTTGTATTACAATTACCCTAAAGGATGGCAAATAAATAGAAGAAAGAAAGGATAAAGTTTTTATGAGTGAAGAAGTATTGCATGAAAAAGTTTCGTATATCGTAGATAAAGTTGAAGATATTGAATCTTTAATTACGCGCCGTTTATTGGAAGATAAAGCAAAAAATAGTCTGATAGAAGAATTGAAGCAGTATTTAATCTATAGACAGGATTTAGATAAGGGTGAGAAATTTGCTCCATTTATGAAACAGATTCTTCAAGTTATTGATCGTATTGAATCATCTGAGGAAAAATCAGATTTGCTTACTTCAATTGCTGAAGAACTTTTGCAAATTCTTTCCTTGAATGGATTACAAGTTATTGATAATAGTGGTATGATTGACCCAAGTATGCACGAGGTTGTTAATACAGTAGCAGTTACTGATGAACAAAGTGAAAATAATATTGTTGAAGTATTACAAAAAGGATATTTATTAAATAACAGGGTTCTTAGACCAAGTAAAGTGACTATTGCTAAATAAGATATTTTTTGGAGGTGGAGAAATTGTTGCGCTTTTTTAAGCATCGCAGAAATATACTATATTTTATATTAGGATTTCTTTGGGGCAGAAGACAAAATGCTAAGGTTTCTCCAGAACCACCTACTCCTTCCACACCTAAACATAGTGAACTTCCCAGTATTTCCAAGGCAACTCATAATGGTAAAATGACGGGATTTGAACCACAAAAACTTAAGACTTATCAACTTTATCAGCATGAATTGATGTTTGGAGAACCTGGAAAAGGATTGAATAAATCAGGATTCGATGAATCTGCTGTCAATCTTGGTCAAGAGGGTGAAATCAATTTTGCTAAAGCATTACAAAAAAAAGGGCTTTTAGAAAAACTAGTTACCTTTTGGTCTGTTCATAATCTCAATTTAGAAGATGAAAGGGTAGATGCAGATATTGATTGTGTTATTGTTTCTGGATCTACAATTTGGTTAGTAGATTTAAAATTTTATGCTTCAGGAAATGTGATTTATAGAGAAGCGGATGGTTTATTGTACACTATAGATAGTGCTACAGGAGCTCAAATAGGCAGACCTAAAAAAATGTCCCCTAACATGTCTTATGCAGAAGAAAGCTTTTCCCATAAATTTGCAAATTTACTAAAGTATTATCGTTTGGAAACACGTGTTGTCTTGATGCCTACCTATAAGGGTGCAGGTAGATTGGATAATGTCTTTTGGCCAGGTCAGATTAAGGCTGTTAGTCTAGAAGAGATGTTAGATGAGTTATCTAGGGAGGATAAGTTTAGGGATACAATTGGTGGACAGATGATTCGGCAGACATTTAATTTGCTTTTGAAACGTTAAATTATCTAAGATATAGTAAAGAATTTGATATTTTATATGAGCTATATTTCTAGAATAATATGAGCTGAATTTACTAGGACTGATACATTACTGTGAAGTATTTTTAAAGTGAGTATTAAAAATTATTGTTATCAGTTCAGATTCATATTTACCTACAAATTATTAAACAAATATAGGGGGATTCTGCTTGAAGATTGTCATTGTTTTAAGAAATGATAAATTGAATGGATAGGAGAGCTGGAATTTATATGAAGACAAACATTTTAAAATTAAGTCAATTCTTGAATATTTTCTATTTAAAAGTTGCTTTACTAATATTCTCGTGCTTATATTTTATCGCTCCATGGTTCATTGTATTAAAGGATTTTGAAACATATAAAGTTCAATATCCAGCTGTTATTGGAATAGCTGAGTTTATCGTTTTAACATCTTTCTTAATTTTTGTATATATTTTTTTACCTATCTTCTGTGTGATTTTTCTATATAAAATAATTGTGGGCAGTATTAATGTAAGACGTTGTTTGATACAGATAAAGAATTACAAATTCTATATGATTGTTTTGAATAGAATACCACTACATACATTTATGGTTTATTTTTCATCAGTATTGTTATGGTTAATGTATCTTACAAAACCAGTGGATTTGAGTAATGCTTTACCTTTGCCAATTATCTTACCTCTTGAAAAGATAAATCCCTTCTATATGATTTTAGGATATTGGCTATTAAATAAGCGATGTGAATATCAGTTGCATCAGTACCTTTATCCTGTAATGAGAGGGAGTTCTCATGACGGTAGAATTTATGCACTTCCAGAGGAACTTTTTATCTGGAATAGGAATAGAAGCCAAAAAATTGGTAAGTGGAAACGAGATAGAAGGTACAACACGACTACAAATCTAGTAGAAGCTCAAATTGGTTATAGTAAGTTTCCATTTTTTTTGCTGGCAACAAAATGGTCAGTGGATCCTTATGAACAAAACTGGACAATAGGAGAAAAGGCATATTTGACGAGTAGGTGGAAATGATAAAATAGAAAGTCTTTAGTCTAATAACTAGGAAAAAGATTAAGTATACTTTTTTCATAAAAATTTCATTTGCTAATCAAATAAAGTATAAGCACAGATACTCTTTTCATAAATATAGTAGAGTCCATCCCTTACTGTAAGCGTAAATAATAAAAATTTAAAGGAGGTTTTTTGATAATGAAGTCAAAAACAGTTTTAGTAACCAGCCTAGCGGCTGCAACATTTGGTCTTGTCTCTCTTGTAGACACAGCAGGAGTTCTACCTTTTTCAGCACAAACGGTGCAGGCTGACACCCAGACGATTAATCCATCTGCAAAATACTATATTCTTGTTCCGAAGGGTTCAGAAGTATTTAAAAATTGGAGAGGTACAGCTAATCGTCCTATTATTTCTGCTACAAAAACTACTCCAGAATTATCTTATTTCGAAGAATCTGATCGCAACTATATAGCTAATGAGAATAAATCTGGTGCAAATTACATAGAGTGGAAGGGGACTGTAGAAGAGTTTAAAGATGCTGTTAAGAAGCTGACTGGTAAAACAACAGCTGCCTCAATTCCAAAGACTTCTAACCAATCAACAACAAGTCAAAAAGATGGCTGGTCGGGTTCGTCCTACTACCAAAATGGTACTAAAGTTACCAGTAAGTGGATTTTCGATAAGAACTATAATTCCTACTTCTACCTAGATGCTTCAGGTAATTATGTTCAAAATGCATGGGAAGGTGATTACTATCTTAAGTCAGGTGGCTACATGGCTAAGAAGGAGTGGATCTATGATAAGAACTATGGAGCTTATTATTACTTAACCTCAGATGGCTACTATGCCCGCAATACTTGGGTGGGCAACTATTATCTCAAGTCAAATGGTAAGATGGCTAAAGGTGAATGGATCTATGATAACAACTACAAATCCTATTACTATTTGACATCAGAAGGTAGTTATGCTCGCAACACTTGGTCAGGTAACTATTATTTGAAGTCAAATGGTAAGATGGCTAAAGGTGAGTGGATTTATGACAATAACTACAGTTCTTACTATTACTTAACATCAGAAGGTAGCTATGCTCGTAATACTTGGGTAGGCGACTATTATCTCAAGTCAAACGGTAAGATGGCAGTGAATGAACGTACCCCAGATGGTTATCAAGTTGATGGCTCAGGCAAGTGGAATCGCTCTCAGGGAACGACTTCTACAGCTAGCAGTTCACAAGCAACATCATTAGGCATAAGCCTTTACCATGTCAATGATCCTATGACTTATATCGATATCGCTCTACCTAGTACTCCATCTTCATCTTATAAAGTAGACTATGATTTTGCCTTAGTTGATGCAAATACAGGTTCAGTTTCTACACAAACTCAGTTTACTGTGACATATAATCCAAGTCTACGTGCCTTTCAAACTCGTCACTTCTTTAGTGCCACTCCAGATGGCAGTTATCGCTTTGTTATCAAAGGAAAAGGACAAGATGGTAAGGTATACGATGGACAATCAGTTGTCTTTCGTGTAAAGAATCATCGTTTTGTCGGATAGATAAATGTTGCACTTTAAACAAATAAAGATTAAAAATAAAGGAAATTAAAAACATGAACAAAAAGAAATTATTAGTATGTGCTTTGGCACTTTCAACAGTCGGAGTATTGTCAAATATTGACACAGCAGGAGTTCTCCCTTTTTCAGTGAAAACAGTGCATGCGGAAATTACTCGTATCGAGAATCATGAGGTAAAATCTAAGATTACACCAGGTTCAGAAAATAAAAGTATCTATGTAGATATGACTGTTGAAAATGTACCTGTAAAATATTCTGTATATATATATGCAGATATTGTAAATGCAAAGACAGGTCAAATCCCTAGAAAAGATACTTTCAATCAAGGATTTGATAAATCATCTGTTCCGATTACAAAGCAAGATTGGACTAATTTTGCAAATGTTCCAGATGGTGAATATTACTTACAATTTCATGGAGAAAGTAAAGAAGGAGATACCTTGCATAAGTTTAGTGGTAAATCAGTAATATTTACCGTTAAAGATGGAAAATATGTCAATCCTCTAGACTCTTCAACTCCTAAAGAAACGGAAAAACCAACAGCTACTGAAACTCCAAAACAAACCACTAACTCTAACTCAGCTCAGACTGGTTGGTCAGGTTCTTCTTACTATAAATCTGGTGTTAAAGTAGTTAATCAATGGATTTTTGATGTTCAGTACAATTCATATTTCTACCTAAATGCTTCAGGTAACTTTGTTCAAAATGCTTGGTCAGGTAACTACTATCTTAAATCAGGAGGCTACATGGCTAAGAGCGAGTGGATTTATGATAAAAACTATGGTTCATATTACTACCTAACATCAGAAGGAAGTTATGCCCGTAATACTTGGGTAGGTAGCTATTACCTCAAATCAAATGGTAAAATGGCTAAGAGCGAATGGGTCTATGATAGCAGCTTTAGCTCTTACTATTACCTAACATCAGAAGGAAGCTATGCTCGTAATAAATGGGTAGGTGACTATTATCTCAAATCAGATGGTAAGATGGCAGTCAACGAAAGTACCCCAGATGGCTACCAAGTAGATGGCTCAGGTAAGTGGGTGAAATAGAACGATAGCTTGTTAGAGTTGCCTATAATAAATTGAAACGGGAAATAATTTGTTTATAGGCAATATTTTGATAAAATAAAAATAGCGAAAGGAATTAGCACAGGCTGGTTCCTTTCTCTTAGATAAGGGAGTAATATGAAAAAGTTTTTATTAGCAACAATGCTTTTACTGACACTAGTTCTAGGAGGCTGTCAGTATTTACCTTGGAACAAAAGCGCAGAAACACCATCTGACTCAACATCAGATACATCTGCATCGAGTCCAGAGATAGATTACAGCCAATATAACAAGGTTCTCGATGACTATGAAAAAGTAACTAAAGGTACCTTGCCGACCGGTATGGAGGTCAATCCTCTGGCTAGTCAAGTGAAGTCTTCTCAAGGTTTCTACACAGATGTGGTTTACCACAAGACAGATTTGAATAACGACGGAGTAGATGAACTCTTGCTTGCTCTTGAAATGAAGAGTGGTGAAAAGAGTTTACTTGATATTCGTACTTTGAAAGATGGAAAGGTGATTCGTCTGACCAATCAAGAAAATCGTTTAGACCAGATTGGTGAGAGAATGACAGTCGGTATTTTGCCAGATAATTCTCTACTTTATCGTGGGGCTGGTACAGCAACGAGTCACATTTATGCCCACTATCAATTTAGTGAGGACGGCAAGTTCTTGGTGAAGTCCAAGGAAGCTCAAGAGCTAGCAGATTTGGGGGTCGATTCGCCCATTTCTTTAGAGACCTTAAGCTGGAAGTCAGTTTCAGATAAACTTCCTGGAGGGGCAAGTGCAGATAAGGGTCCGGCAGAGACTAAACCAACCGTTGATTACAGTCCATATAACAGTATTTTGAAGGATTATGAATTTATTTTAGAGCATAAGTCAGAGGTTAAGGATAACATCAATCCAACTGCTAATATCTATGCAGGGATGGCAGAACGCAGTCAAGCCCTTACCTATGCAATGGTTGATATGGACAAAAATGGCATTGATGAATTGATTGTCTCTTCGAAAAATGGTAGTGAGATTTTAGATATTTTTACACTCAAAGATCAGAAAGTCATTCGCCTCACCAATGCTGAAAATAAAATGCAGATGCTTGGAACACGCTTTAAGGCCTATCTCCTAGAAGATGGGAAGCTTTATACCCAGTGGAACCCGTTCGCAGGAGATCCACAAACCATTCATACCATTTGGAAGTTGAATAGTAGTGGGGACAAGCTAGAGAAGGTTAAAGAAGCTAAGACAGAGGATGAAGTCAGTCCAGGTGCTCGAATGAATCTATCTAGTCTGACTTGGAAATCTGTAACAGAAAAATTTGCTGCAACAGCATCTTCAACTAGCAAAACAGCTTCAGGGAAAATGGATATAAACGCCATCAAAAATGGAGATTTTTCTAGTATTGAGGGAAGATGGAGTACAGGAAATGGGGGACAGGATCTAGTTTTTAGTAAAAATGGCTTAATAGAACCAGCAGAATTTTATGTGGATATCAATGATGCTATTTTTAAAGATGGATATATAATTACAAGTTATAAAGCTCCAACTATTAGGGCGCAACTCGATATGATTCCTGCTGGAGTGGTTATTCCGACAGTTACTGAGCCAAATTTTGTAGAAGATGCATCTGATACTAGTAGAGACCGAATGATTATTCACCAAGCACCTCACGCACATGGGAATGCTCAATCCTTCTTCTACAAAGTCAAATAAGAATTTTTTAAAACACATTGACAAAAGCTAACATTTTTTGTAAAATAAGAATCAATTAAATACCAACACCGAATGAAGTTTAATAGAAGTGGGGAATCGTTTGATTTTCCATGACTGTAAATGGACGGAACTCTGGAGAGACCGTAAAGGCACCGAAGGGGCAAGGCAGGCAACTGCTCAAACTCTCAGGTAAAAGGACAGAGCTAGGATAGACCGCTTTTTAGCATTTATCTAAGCATTCCAGAGTACATGTATCTTGCATGTGCTCTTTCTTTTGGGGTTGAAAAGATAGGAGAAGGAAATGTTAGAATTGCTTAAATCAATTGATGCTTTTGCTTGGGGACCGCCCCTCTTGATTTTATTGGTCGGAACAGGAATTTACCTAACTGCCCGTTTAGGACTCTTGCAGGTTTTGCGTCTGCCCAAGGCTTTCCAGCTTATTTTTACTAAGGACAAGGGGCATGGAGATGTATCCAGCTTTGCGGCCTTGTGTACAGCACTCGCAGCGACAGTTGGTACGGGAAATATTATCGGGGTGGCGACGGCTATCAAAGTCGGTGGTCCAGGAGCCCTCTTTTGGATGTGGATGGCCGCTTTCTTTGGAATGGCTACCAAATATGCGGAAGGACTCTTGGCGATTAAATACCGCACCAAGGACGACCATGGTGCAGTAGCGGGGGGGCCAATGCATTATATCCTTCTAGGGATGGGAGAAAAGTGGCGTCCTCTTGCCATCTTCTTTGCCCTGGCAGGTGTGCTTGTAGCTTTATTGGGGATTGGGACCTTCACCCAAGTTAACTCGATTACAGAATCTATCCAAAATACAACAGCTATTTCGCCAACCATCACAGCTCTTGTATTGTCTGTATTTGTAGCGATTGCAGTCTTTGGCGGACTCAAGTCCATTTCTAAGGTTTCAACTACTGTTGTCCCTTTTATGGCTATCATTTATATTTTGGGAACTCTTACAGTTATTTTCTTTAATATAGGGAAAATTCCTGGCACAATCGCTTTAATCTTGACATCAGCTTTTAGTCCTGTTGCTGCAGTAGGTGGATTTGTCGGTGCTAGCATTCGGATGGCTATCCAAAATGGTGTGGCGCGTGGTGTGTTCTCAAATGAATCTGGTCTGGGTTCTGCTCCCATTGCAGCGGCTGCAGCTAAGACAAATGAACCAGTAGAGCAAGGCTTGATTTCCATGACAGGAACCTTTATTGATACTCTTATTATCTGTACTTTGACTGGTTTGACCATCTTGGTGACTGGGGTTTGGAGTGGTGACTTAAATGGGGTTGCCCTGACTCAGTCAGCCTTCTCAACAGTCTTTTCACACTTTGGGCCTGCCCTCCTGACCATCTTCCTTGTACTCTTTGCCTTTACGACAATTCTAGGTTGGAACTACTACGGGGAACGTTGTTTTGAGTTCCTATTTGGGGTTCGCTTTATCTGGCTTTACCGTGTGGTCTTTGTGCTCATGGTCTTGTTGGGAGGATTTATCGAGTTGGATATGGTTTGGATTATCGCGGATATCGTGAATGCCTTAATGGCTCTACCAAACTTGATTGCTCTCTTAGTTTTGTCGCCAGTCGTTATTGCTGAAACTAAAAAGTATTTTAATAAATAATGGAATCACACATTGCGTGTGATTTTTTGCTTTCATAAAAAATTTCTATCAGTGCAATTTAAAATATATATTATACACGGTATAGAATCTGTGATAGACTAGATTTCAACAACATGAAAAGAGGTTTTATGATGACAACATTTACCATCCATACAGTAGAATCAGCACCAGCAGAAGTGAAAGAGGTTCTTGAAACAGTAGAAAAAGATAACAATGGCTATATTCCCAACCTAATCGGCCTCTTGGCAAATGCACCGACTGCTTTAGAGGCTTACCGTACTGTCGGAGCTATCAACCGTCGCAATAGCCTGACACCTGTTGAGCGTGAAGTGGTGCAAATCACGGCAGCTGTAACCAATGGTTGTGCCTTCTGCGTCGCAGGTCACACAGCCTTTTCAATCAAACAAATCCAGATGAATGATGATCTTCTGCAAGCCCTTCGCAATCGTACTCCAATCGAAACAGATCCTAAATTAGACACTCTGGCTAAGTTTACTTTGGCAGTTATCAATACCAAGGGTCGTGTAGGAGATGAAGCCTTGGCTGAGTTTCTAGAAGCTGGCTACACCCAACAAAATGCCTTGGATGTGGTTCTTGGTGTCAGCCTAGCAAGCCTCTGTAACTATGCTAATAATCTAGCTAATACCCCAATTAACCCAGAATTGCAACCTTATGCTTAATTCATATCTGAGTAAAATGAAGTCTGAAATAATCGGACTTCATTTTTTAAGTCCTCATTTAAGCGCTTTTATGCTATACTGAAACTAACATGATTATTGGAGGTTAGGATGAAAAAACTCCCCTTAGTATTTTCTGGTTGTTTGCTAGGTTTGGCAGGAGCTGGAAATCTTATGTTAGATACGTTGCCGGTTCTGTCCCATCTGTTGAGTCTGACAGGTTTGATTTTGTGGATATTCTTTCTGATTCTTCATCTCTTTAATTGGAAAGAAACCAAGCAAGAATTGACCAACCCCCCTCTTTTGTCAGGAATGGCCACTTTTCCTATGGCTGGGATGATTTTATCTACCTATGTTTTTCGCGTCTTCCCTCATCTTCCTTTGGTAGCGCAAGGGCTCTGGTGGTTTTCATTTCTCTTGGATTTGGCCTTGATTGCTGGTTTCACCATCAAATTTGCCTGTCCTGGTCGGAGGGTTCATGCGACTCCTAGCTGGACGGTTCTCTATGTTGGGATAGCAGTGGCTGCCTTAACCTATCCTCTTGTAGGCATCATCGAAATTGCCTATGCGACCTTGAGTTTTGGTTTTCTCCTAACCTTCTATCTCTATCCGCTTATTTATAGCGATTTAAAGGAACATCCACTCCCACTAGCCATGCTTGGACAAGAAGGGATCTACTGTGCTCCTTTCTCTCTACTCTTGGCTTCTCTGGTTCGAGTTGGAGGAGCCAGCCTGCCAACTTGGGTCTTAATCGTCATGATTTTGGCTTCTCAATCCTTCTTTTTCTTTGTTTTGACTCGCCTGCCCAATATTTTAAAACAAGGTTTTCAACCAGCCTTCTCAGCCCTCACCTTCCCGACCATTATCACAGCTACTTCGCTCAAAATGGCTCAGGGAATCTTGAAACTTCCATTTCTGGATTATTTGGTACTGGCTGAAACTGCTATTTGCTTAATTATTTTAGTCTTTGTATTAGGCGCTTATCTGAATTGGTTACGAAAAAAGGTCTAGCTAGAAATAGCTAAACCTTATTTTTTATGGTTTGATAACCTCAGCTCCACCCATGTATGGACGAAGTGCTTCTGGGATGGTCACAGAACCATCTGCATTTTGGTAGTTTTCAAGAATAGCAGCCACGGTACGTCCAACTGCAAGTCCAGAACCGTTCAAGGTATGGAGTAATTTCACCTTGCCATCTGCTTCATCACGGTAACGGATTTGGGCACGACGGGCTTGGAAATCTTCTGTGTTTGAACAGCTTGAGATTTCACGATAGGTATTTTGGGCTGGAATCCAAACTTCCAAGTCGTAAGTCTTCGCAGCTGAGAAGCCCATATCTCCTGTAGAGAGAGCAACGACACGGTATGGAAGGTTAAGTTTTTGAAGGATATTTTCGGCGTTGGCTGTCATTTTTTCCAATTCTTCGTAAGATTCTTCTGGTTTGGCAAATTTAACCATTTCAACCTTGTGGAATTGGTGCAAACGAATCAAGCCACGAGTATCACGACCAGCTGAACCAGCCTCAGAACGGAATGATGGACTCATAGCAGTGAAGTAGATTGGCAGGTCTTTACCGTCCAGGATTTCATCACGGTAGTAGTTTGTTAGAGGAACCTCAGCTGTAGGAATAAGGACATAATTGCTGTCGCTCAATTCAAAAGTATCTTCCTTGAATTTTGGATATTGACCAGTACCAAACATAGAATCGTGGTTAACCATGTAAGGTGTGATGACTTCTGTATAGCCTTCTTTTCCATGTTCATCCAACATAAAGTTGTAGATGGCACGTTCCAAACGAGCACCGAGGCCTTTATAGAAGAGGAAGCGTGCTCCTGTTACCTTACCACCGCGTTCCCAGTCAAGGATACCAAGGTCTTCACCCAGATCCCAGTGGGCTTTTGGCTCGAAGTCAAATTCGCGTGGAGTACCCCAACGGCGAACTTCTACATTGTCATCTTCATCAGCCCCAACAGGAACGCTGTCAGCTGGGATATTTGGAAGAGTAGTGGTAAATTCTGTCAATTTAGCATCGATTTCTGCTAATTCAGCATCCAAAGTTTTGACCTCAGCAGATAGATTTTGCATGGCAGCAATCTTGTCATCTGCATTTTCCTTATTACGCTTAGCTTGGGCAATCTCAGCAGAAACTGTGTTACGTTCTGCCTTGAGAGTTTCAACCTTGACCAAGATGTCGCGACGTTTAGCGTCGATTTCTTTCATTTCATTCAAGACAGCAGCATCTACACCACGTGTAGCCAATTTTTCTGCGACAGCATCAAAGTCTGTACGAATACGTTTGATATCTAACATAAGAACTCCTTTATGAAAAAAGCACACCTGACAAAGCGTTGGAGTGGCAGGGCCACGGTTCCATCCAACTTCACAGGTGTGCACTTGATTGTGTATGCAATTGTTACTAACGGTAGAATTTCACCTACCCCTCCTATCTGCTCGCAGCATCCGCAGACTTTCTGAAAGAAGAAGATAACCTACTTATCCGTTGCTATGATTATACTAAAGTTTCTACTTTTTTGCAAATAGATTTTTAAATTTTTGACCAATGGTCTGGAGTAGAGTCGGAAGTTTCACGACCTTGTCATTGCCCAGTTTTTCACGAGCAATTTTGAGAATGGCACCTGAGTCTTTTGAAGCAAAGAGGAATTTTCCTCTGTCTGTATAGACTTCGAAGTGGCGACTGATTTTGCGACCAGAGACATTAGCTCCAATTTGGTTGATATGGTTCCAAGGAATCTGGATAAATTGTTCAACATTGACATCGGGGTAAAATTCCAAAGCCTGATCTCCGACAAGAAATTTCCCAACTTTCCCAGCTATAGAGAGGTAGGAAGTGCCTGTCGTATTGAGGAGCACTGTTTTGTTAAGTGATTGAGCCATGCTTAGTCTTCCTTACTTTCACCGAAAAAGGCATTGTAGAGGGCTTTGATTGCTGCTTTCTCTTGGTCTTTATTGACAACAAACATAATAGACACTTCACTAGAACCTTGAGACATCATCTGGATGTTGATCTTATTTTCAGATAGAGCACGTGTCGCAGTAGCAGTTACTCCGATATGGCTCTTCATCTTTTCTCCAACAATCATAATGATTGAAAGGTCGTGCTCGATTTCTGCATGGTCTACTTCAGCCTTTTGAACCAACTGACGAAGGATTTCTTCTTCCTTGATAGGAGTTAGTTCGCGAGAACGGAGAATGATTGAAAGATCGTCGATACCTGTTGGCATATGTTCCCAACCGATGTTAAGATCTTCAAGGATTTGAAGAACCTTGCGTCCAAATCCAACCTCACGGTTCATGAGGTATTTCGACATATTAATGCTGACAAAGCCTGAGTCGCCAGCAATTCCCACAACAGGGAACTTGTCACTACTATGTTTTAGAACGATACGGGTACCTGGGTGGTCAGGGTTGTTGGTATTCTTGATAACCAGAGGAATTTTTCCACGGTAGGCAGGTAGAAGGGCCTCGTCATGAAGGACTGAGAATCCTGCATAGGCCAACTCACGCATTTCACGGTAGGTTAACTCAGGAATCGAGTGTGGTTGGTGGATAATACCAGGGTGGGCTGCAAAGATACCATCGACGTCCGTAAAGTTTTCATAGAGGTCGGCCTTAACACCTGCAGCAATGATAGAACCTGTAATGTCTGATCCTCCACGTGAGAAGGTACAGATTTGATTTTCCTTGGTAACTCCAAAGAAACCAGGAATGACAAGGACTTCATTGGCGTTTGTTAATTCCTCAATCTTGTCATAACTTGATGGAATGATGCGAGCGTGACCAGGTTCACTTGTGACCACAATACCAGCTTCTCTAGGGTGAACATAGCGCGCATCGATCCCGTTTTGGTTAAAGTAGGCTGCGATCAATTTAGCATTGTTGTTTTCACCCGCTGCTAGGAAAGTATCGTAGAGAAATTCATTTTCTTCGATAGGAAGAGTGGCCAAGGCGCGAATGCTTTTTGAAATTTTTTCTAGCACAGCTGGTTTAAGACCTAGTTCACTAACCATAGCAGCATAGCGGTCGATAATCCAGTTTTGATTCTTACTAATATCGTTACCAGCAACATAGTCGCGGTAGTATTTAATTAAGGCATCCGTAACCTTAGTATCTTCAGCATTGCGTTTACCAGGCGCAGAAACGACGACAAAACGACGCTCTGAATCGCTTTTGACGATGTTTAAAACTTTTTCTAATTGACTAGCAGAGGCAAGAGAGCTACCTCCAAATTTAACAACCTTCATAAGAACTCCTAAAGTAAGTATTTTATACGATTATAGCAGAAAGAAAGTCTTTTTTCAATGAAGAAAATAAGATGCGTTTCTAGTATAAAGCGAGCCTTTCTAATCGGCTGAGACACTTTCAGTTGATTTTTTCTTGCTTTCTGATTTTAAAAAAGATATACTTTGAAAATAAAATAATTTAACCTGCTTATAAAATAAAAAGGAGTTCAAATGGAACACATTATTTATCAGCTTGAAGAGGACTTGGCAATCATTACCTTGAATCGTCCTGAGGTCGCAAATGGTTTTCATATTCCTATGTGTGAGGAGATTTTAGAAGCTCTGACTTTGGCAGAAGAGGATCCGGCTGTGCATTTTGTCTTAATCAACTCGAATGGCAAAGTCTTCTCTGTTGGGGGAGATTTGGTAGAGATGAAGCGGGCGGTGGATGAGGATGATATTCCATCATTGACGAAAATCGCAGAATTGGTCAATACTATTTCTTATAAAATAAAGCAAATTGCTAAACCTGTCTTGATGGAGGTTGATGGGGCTGTTGCAGGTGCCGCAGCGAATATGGCTGTTGCTGCAGATTTCTGCCTTGCTACGGATAAGGCTAAGTTTATCCAAGCCTTTGTCGGAGTTGGCTTGGCTCCAGATGCAGGAGGAATTCATCTCTTGAGTCGAAGTATCGGTGTGACGCGTGCTGCCCAACTAGCCATGACAGGAGAGGCATTGACAGCAGAAAAAGCTCTGGAGTGGGGTCTTGTTTATCGGGTCTCTGAAGCTGATAAACTTGAAAAGACGAGAGAACAGCTTCTTAAAAAATTGAGACGCGGGTCAGCTAATTCCTATGCTGCCATTAAGAAGTTGGTTTGGGAGAGCCAATTCAAAGATTGGCAAGATTATGCTACTTTAGAACTGAACCTACAGGCGTCCTTGGCCCAAACAGAGGATTTCAAAGAGGGAGTTCAGGCTCATTCGGAAAGACGAAGACCTAAATTTACAGGAAAATAAAAAAATACTTGCATCATTCTTTGAACTTTGATATAATTCTCTTGTCAAATGTTTTGATTCTAAAAGTTTTTTTGAAAAGGAGGGAAGGAAAGATTGGACTACCAACGAATTAATGAATATTTAACGTCTATATTTAACAATGTCCTCGTTATTGAGGAAGTTAGCTTGAGGGGTAGTCGTTTCAAGGATATCTCCATCAAAGAAATGCATACGATTGATGTGATTGGAAAAGTTCCAGATGTGACACCAAGTCAAGTGTCAAAAGAGTTGATGGTGACTCTTGGGACAGTTACGACTAGTTTGAATAATCTCGAACGCAAGGGTTACATTGAACGCATTCGTTCAGAACATGATCGACGTGTAGTGCATCTGCATTTGACAAAGAAAGGTCGCTTGGTTCATAGACTACATAAACGCTTCCACAAGGCTATGGTTGAAAAAATCATTGATGGTATGAGTAAGCAAGAGATGGAGGTTATGAGCAAAGGTTTGACCAATCTTTATCAATTTTTGGAGGATTTGAGATAATGGCTTTTGCAAAAATAAGCCAGGTTGCTCATTATGTGCCAGAGCAAGTGGTTACAAATCATGATTTGGCTCAGATTATGGATACCAATGATGAGTGGATTTCAAGTCGGACGGGAATACGACAAAGGCATATTTCAAGAACAGAATCTACTAGTGATTTGGCTACAGAAGTTGCCAAGAAACTGATGGCAAAAGCTGGAATCACAGGAGAGGAGTTGGATTTTATCATCCTAGCTACCATTACTCCAGATTCGATGATGCCCTCTACAGCTGCTCGTGTTCAAGCTAATATTGGTGCTAATAAGGCCTTTGCTTTTGACCTAACAGCGGCTTGCAGTGGATTTGTATTTGCTCTTTCAACTGCTGAAAAGTTTATCGCTTCTGGTCGCTTTCAAAAAGGCTTGGTGATTGGTAGTGAGACCCTCTCTAAAGCAGTCGATTGGTCAGACCGATCAACAGCTGTTTTGTTTGGAGATGGTGCTGGTGGAGTCTTGCTAGAAGCTAGCGAGAAAGAGCATTTTTTGGCTGAGAGTCTCAATAGTGATGGGAGTCGTAGCGAGTGTCTAACTTATGGACATTCAGGCTTGCATTCTCCGTTTTCAGATCAAGAAAATGCAGATTCATTTTTGAAGATGGATGGGCGCGCGGTCTTTGATTTTGCTATTCGGGACGTAGCCAAGTCTATCAAGCAGACTATTGAGGAATCTCCTATAGAGGCGATAGACTTGGATTATCTGCTACTTCATCAGGCTAATGACCGTATTTTGGATAAGATGGCTAGAAAAATCGGTGTTGACCGAGCTAAAATTCCAGCCAATATGATGGAATATGGCAATACCAGTGCAGCCAGTATCCCGATTTTACTTTCAGAGTGTGTAGAACAAGGACTCATCCGTTTAGATGGTAGCCAGACTGTTCTGCTATCAGGCTTCGGTGGAGGCTTGACCTGGGGCACGCTCATTCTTACAATTTAGGTAATCATGTGGTGAACACATTGTTATAAAAAACTATTTATTTTAAAGGAGTCCTATCATGGCAGTATTTGAAAAAGTACAAGAAATTATCGTTGAAGAACTTGGAAAAGACGCATCAGAAGTAACACTTGAATCAACTTTTGATGACTTGGATGCAGATTCATTGGACTTGTTCCAAGTAATCTCAGAAATCGAAGATGCTTTTGATATCCAAATCGAAGCAGAAGATGACTTGAAAACAGTTGGTGACTTGGTTGCCTATGTTGAAGAGCAAACAAAATAAGCAGAATATAAGATAGAAGGAGTAGGGAAACCCGCTCCCTCTTGTTTAGGCAATAGTTTGATTGTCAAATTATGACGGTATCGAACTATTACGTAAGCAAGAAACGATGGAGGCACTATGAAAACGCGTATTACAGAATTATTGAACATTGATTATCCTATTTTCCAAGGAGGAATGGCCTGGGTTGCTGATGGTGATTTGGCAGGAGCTGTTTCCAAGGCTGGAGGACTAGGGATTATCGGTGGGGGGAATGCTCCTAAAGAAGTTGTCAAGGCAAATATTGATAAAATCAAATCATTGACAGATAAACCCTTTGGTGTCAACATTATGCTCTTGTCTCCCTTTGTGGAAGATATTGTAGACCTCGTTATCGAGGAAGGTGTTAGGGTAGTGACAACAGGCGCAGGAAATCCAAGCAAATACATGGAACGTTTCCATGAAGCTGGTATTACGGTTATTCCTGTTGTGCCAAGTGTTGCCCTAGCTAAGCGCATGGAAAAAATCGGTGCGGATGCCGTTATTGCAGAAGGAATGGAGGCCGGGGGGCATATCGGTAAATTAACAACCATGACTTTGGTGCGCCAGGTTGCTGCTGCTGTATCTATTCCTGTTATTGCTGCAGGAGGGATTGCGGATGGTGAAGGTGCTGCGGCTGGCTTTATGCTAGGTGCAGAAGCTATTCAGGTTGGAACTCGCTTTGTCGTTGCCAAAGAGTCTAATGCCCATCCAAATTATAAGGCGAAAATTTTAAAAGCTAGAGATATTGATACTACGATTTCAGCTCAACACTTTGGACATGCTGTTCGTGCGATTAAAAATCAGTTGACTCGTGATTTTGAACAAGCTGAAAAAGATGCTTTTAAACAAGAAAATCCAGATTTGGAAATTTTTGAACAAATGGGAGCAGGTGCTCTAGCCAAAGCGGTTGTTCACGGAGATGTGGATGGAGGCTCTGTCATGGCAGGTCAGATTGCAGGGCTTGTTTCTAAAGAAGAAACCGTTGAAGAAATCCTAAAAGATTTGTATTACGGAGCAGCTAAGAAAATTCAAGAAGAAGCCTCTCGTTGGGCAGGAGTTGTAAGAAATGACTAAAACGGCCTTTTTATTTGCTGGCCAAGGTGCCCAGTATCTAGGTATGGGACGGGATCTCTATGATCACTACCCTATTGTCAAAGAAACGATTGATCAAGCGAGTCAGGTACTCGGTTATGATTTGCGTCATCTCATTGATACGGAAGAAGAAAAACTCAATCATACCCGCTATACGCAACCAGCTATTTTAGCAACTTCAGTTGCTATCTATCGTTTATTGCAAGAAAAGGGCTATCAGCCTGATATGGTTGCTGGTTTGTCTCTCGGAGAATATTCTGCCTTGGTGGCCAGTGGCGCCTTGGATTTTGAAGATGCGATTGCCTTGGTAGCCAAGCGTGGAGCCTATATGGAAGAAGCGGCCCCTGCTGGTTCTGGCAAGATGGTAGCAGTTCTCAATACGCCAGTAGAGGTTATTGAAGAAGTCTGTCGAAAAGCTTCTGAACTTGGAGTGGTTACTCCAGCCAACTATAATACACCTGCACAAATTGTGATTGGTGGAGAAGTGGCTGCAGTTGACCGAGCTGTCGAACTCTTGCAAGAAGCAGGTGCCAAACGCTTGATTCCTCTCAAGGTGTCAGGTCCCTTTCATACCGCTCTCCTTGAGCCTGCTAGCCAGAAACTAGCTGAAACTCTAGCTCAGGTAAGTTTTTCAGATTTTACTTGTCCCCTAGTTGGCAATACAGAAGCTGCAGTTATGCAAAAAGAAGACATTGCTCAACTCTTGACGCGTCAGGTCAAGGAGTCAGTTCGTTTCTATGAAAGTATTGCAGTTATGCAAGAAGCAGGCGTAACCAACTTTATCGAGATTGGACCGGGGAAAGTCTTGTCAGGCTTTGTCAAAAAAATTGATAAGACAGCTAAACTAGCCAATGTTGAAGATCAGGCGAGTTTGGAAGCCTTGCTAGAAAACGAGTAATCCCTTCTCCCATAAATACAAGAGAAAACAGGAGAAAAGAATGCAACTAAAAAATAAAAATATCTTTATTACAGGTTCGAGTCGTGGGATTGGTCTTGCCATCGCCCACAAGTTTGCTCAGGCAGGAGCCAATATTGTTTTAAACAGTCGTGGGGCAATCTCAGAAGAATTGCTCGCTGAGTTTTCAAACTATGGTGTCAAGGTGGTTCCCGTTTCAGGAGATGTATCAAATTTTGCAGATGCTAAGCGTATGGTTGATCAAGCTATTGTAGAGCTGGGTTCAGTAGATGTTTTGGTCAACAATGCAGGGATTACCCAAGATACCCTAATGCTCAAGATGACAGAAGCAGATTTTGAAAAAGTGCTCAAGGTTAACCTGACTGGTGCCTTTAACATGACACAATCAGTCTTGAAACCGATGATAAAAGCTAGAGAAGGTGCTATCATTAATATGTCTAGTGTTGTTGGTTTGATGGGGAATATCGGTCAAGCTAACTATGCAGCTTCTAAGGCTGGTTTGATTGGTTTTACCAAGTCTGTGGCTCGTGAAGTGGCCAATCGCAATATCAGGGTTAATGCTATTGCACCTGGAATGATTGAGTCCGATATGACAGCTGTCCTATCAGACAAGGTAAAAGATGCTATGCTGGCACAAATTCCTATGAAAGAATTTGGGCAGGCAGAGCAGGTTGCAGATTTGACAGTATTTTTAGCAGGCCAAGATTATCTAACTGGTCAAGTGGTTGCCATTGATGGTGGCTTAAGTATGTAGCAGAAGCTAGAGGTAAAAAAGATGAAACTAAATCGCGTAGTAGTAACAGGTTATGGAGTAACATCTCCAATCGGAAATACACCAGAAGAATTTTGGAATAGTTTGACAACTGGAAAAATCGGAATTGGTCAAATTACAAAATTTGATCATAGTGACTTTGATGTGCATAATGCAGCAGAAATCCAAGATTTTCCTTTTGATAAATACTTTGTTAAGAAAGATACCAATCGTTTTGATAACTACTCTTTGTATGCCTTGTACGCAGCCCAAGAAGCTGTCAATCACGCTAATCTCGATGTAGAGACTCTTGATAAAGATCGTTTTGGTGTTATCGTGGCCTCTGGTATTGGTGGAATCAAAGAAATTGAAGATCAAGTGCTCCGCCTAAATGACAAAGGACCAAAACGTGTGAAACCTTTGACCCTTCCAAAAGCCTTGCCAAATATGGCTTCAGGAAATGTTGCTATGCGTTTTGGAGCAAACGGTGTTTGTAAATCCATCAATACTGCCTGCGCTTCATCAAATGACGCGATTGGGGATGCCTTCCGCTCAATTAAATTTGGTTTCCAAGACGTTATGTTGGTAGGTGGTTCAGAAGCCTCTATCACACCTTTTGCTATTGCTGGTTTCCAAGCCCTAACTGCTCTCTCAACTACAGAGGACCCAACTCGTGCTTCCATTCCATTTGATAAGGATCGTAATGGTTTTGTCATGGGTGAAGGTTCTGGGATGTTGGTTCTTGAAAGCCTTGAACACGCTGAAAAACGTGGGGCTACTATCCTTGCTGAAGTGGTTGGTTACGGAAATACTTGTGATGCCTACCACATGACTTCACCACATCCAGAAGGTCAGGGAGCTATCAAGGCCATCAAACTAGCCTTGGAAGAAGCTGAGATTTCTCCAGAGCAAGTAGCCTATGTCAATGCTCACGGAACGTCAACTCCTGCCAATGAAAAAGGAGAAAGTGGTGCTATCGTAGCTGTTCTTGGTAAGGAAGTACCTGTATCATCAACCAAATCATTCACAGGACATTTGCTGGGGGCTGCAGGTGCAGTAGAAGCTATCGTCACAATCGAAGCCATGCGTCATAACTTTGTTCCAATGACAGCTGGAACAAGTGAAGTATCAGATTATATCGAAGCCAATGTCGTTTATGGACAAGGCTTGGAGCAAGAAATTCCATACGCTATTTCAAATACTTTTGGTTTTGGTGGGCACAATGCAGTTCTTGCTTTCAAACGTTGGGAGAATAAATAAGTATGAATTTAAACGATATTAAAGACTTGATGGCTCAATTTGACCAGTCAAGTTTGAGAGAATTTTCTTATAAAAATGGGACGGATGAGTTGCAGTTTAGCAAGAATGAAGCGAGACTGGTGTCTGAAGTTGCATCTCAAGTCGCTCCAGCGCCCGTTCTAGCAACACCAAGTCCAGTAGCTCCTACATCTGCTTCAGCAGAAACTGTAGTGGAAGAAGTTCCAGCCCCATCTGAAACAAGTGTAGCTGCTGAGGGAGATGTTGTAGAGAGCCCACTTGTTGGAGTGGCTTACTTGGCTGCTGGTCCAGATAAACCTGCCTTCGTTTCAGTTGGTGATAGTGTTAAAAAAGGCCAAACATTAGTTATTATCGAAGCCATGAAAGTCATGAATGAAATTCCAGCACCTAAGGATGGTGTGGTAACGGAAATTCTCGTTTCTAACGAAGAAATGGTTGAGTTTGGTAAAGGATTGGTACGAATCAAATGATCGATATTCAAGGAATCAAAGAAGCCCTTCCCCACCGTTATCCTATGCTCCTAGTGGACCGTGTCTTGGAAGTGAGCGAGGATACCATTGTTGCCATCAAAAATGTAACCATCAATGAGCCCTTCTTCAACGGTCATTTTCCTCAATACCCTGTTATGCCAGGTGTTCTGATTATGGAAGCCTTGGCGCAAACTGCTGGTGTCTTGGAGTTGTCTAAGCCTGAAAATAAAGGAAAACTGGTCTTTTATGCTGGTATGGACAAGGTTAAATTCAAGAAGCAAGTTGTACCAGGTGACCAATTAGTTATGACGGCAACGTTTGTAAAACGTCGTGGCACCATAGCTGTGGTTGAAGCAAAGGCTGAAGTGGATGGCAAGCTTGCAGCCAGTGGTACTCTAACCTTTGCAATAGGGAACTAAGGAGGTTCTCCATGTTTCGAAAAATTTTAATTGCCAATCGTGGTGAAATTGCGGTCCGTATTATCCGTGCGGCGCGTGAATTAGGGATTGCGACGGTAGCGGTTTATTCAACTGCTGATAAGGAAGCCCTTCATACGCTTTTGGCAGATGAAGCGGTTTGTATCGGTCCTGGTAAGCCTACAGAGTCTTATCTCAATATTAATGCGGTTCTATCAGTTGCAGTCTTGACTGAGGCTGAGGCTATTCACCCAGGTTTTGGATTTCTCAGTGAAAATTCCAAATTTGCAACCATGTGTGAAGAGGTGGGGATTAAGTTTATCGGCCCATCTGGTCATGTCATGGATATGATGGGAGACAAAATCAATGCGCGTGCTCAGATGATCAAAGCTGGTGTTCCAGTCATTCCAGGTTCGGATGGAGAAGTGCATAACTCTGAGGAAGCTTTGACTGTCGCTGAAAAAATTGGCTATCCTGTTATGCTCAAGGCTTCAGCAGGTGGAGGTGGTAAAGGGATTCGTAAGGTTGAAAAACCAGAAGACCTCGTTTCATCCTTTGAAACGGCCTCTAGCGAAGCCAAGGCCAATTATGGAAATGGTGCCATGTACATAGAACGGGTCATCTATCCAGCTCGTCATATCGAGGTTCAAATCTTAGGAGATGAACACGGAAATGTGATTCACTTGGGTGAACGGGATTGTTCTCTTCAACGAAATAATCAAAAGGTTTTGGAAGAAAGTCCTTCGATTGCAATCGGCAAAACGCTACGCAATGAAATTGGTTCTGCTGCTGTTCGAGCTGCGGAGTCTGTTGGTTATGAGAATGCAGGGACCATTGAGTTTCTTCTTGATGAAGCCAGTGGAAAATTCTATTTCATGGAAATGAATACTCGTGTTCAGGTGGAACATCCAGTAACAGAATTTGTTTCAGGTGTGGATATCGTTAAGGAACAAATTCGCATTGCGGCAGGTCAGCCTTTATCTGTTAAGCAAGAAGATATTGTTCTAAGAGGGCATGCTATCGAGTGTCGTATCAATGCAGAAAATCCAGCCTTTAAATTTGCTCCAAGTCCAGGTAAGATTACTAATCTCCATCTGCCAAGTGGTGGAGTTGGATTGCGCGTGGATTCAGCAGTTTATCCAGGCTATACCATTCCACCTTATTATGATAGTATGATTGCCAAAATCATCGTTCATGGAGAAAATCGTTTTGATGCCTTGATGAAAATGCAACGTGCCCTCTATGAATTAGAGATTGAAGGGGTGCAGACCAATGCAGATTTCCAGCTTGACCTCATTTCAGATCGCAATGTCATTGCTGGGGATTATGATACTTCCTTCTTGATGGAAACCTTCTTACCCAAGTATCAAGAAAAAGAATAAAATGATTTCAAGAGTTTAAACCGAAAAGGGGAATCAATGGCTCTATTTAGTAAAAAAGATAAGTATATTCGAATCAATCCCAATCGTTCGGTTAGGGAAAAACCTCAAGCCAAGCCAGAGGTTCCAGATGAATTATTCTCCCAGTGTCCAGGCTGTAAGCATACCATTTATCAGAAGGATCTGGGAAGTGAGCGTATCTGTCCACATTGTAGCTATACCTTTCGTATTTCTGCCCAAGAACGCTTGGCTTTGACGATTGATATGGGGACCTTCAAGGAATTGTTTACAGGGATTGAAAGCAAGGATCCCTTGCATTTCCCTGGTTACCAAAAGAAACTAGCAACCATGCGGGAAAAAACAGGTCTGGATGAAGCCGTTGTGACAGGAACTGCTCTTATTAAAGGTCAGACTGTGGCTCTTGGGATAATGGATTCCAACTTTATCATGGCATCTATGGGTACAGTTGTAGGGGAAAAAATCACTCGCTTATTTGAGTATGCGACTGTCGAACAATTGCCAGTTGTCCTCTTCACAGCTTCTGGTGGGGCCCGTATGCAGGAAGGAATCATGAGTCTCATGCAGATGGCCAAGATTTCTGCAGCTGTTAAACGCCATTCAAATGCTGGTCTCTTTTACTTGACCATTTTGACAGATCCAACGACTGGTGGTGTGACAGCTTCCTTCGCTATGGAAGGCGATATCATTCTGGCTGAACCACAGAGCTTGGTTGGTTTTGCTGGGCGTCGTGTCATTGAAAACACGGTTCGTGAAAGTTTGCCTGAGGATTTCCAAAAGGCAGAATTCTTATTGGAGCATGGCTTTGTGGATGCGATTGTCAAAAGAAGAGACTTGCCAGATACCATTGCTAGCCTAGTTAGATTGCATGGAGGGAGTCCTAGATGAATATTGCAAAAATAGTCAGAGAAGCGCGTGAGCAGAGTCGCTTGACAACCTTGGACTTTGCGACAGGTATTTTTGATGAATTTATCCAATTACACGGTGACCGTTCTTTTCGTGATGATGGTGCAGTTGTTGGTGGTATTGGTTGGCTTGGAGACCAAGCTGTAACAGTGGTTGGTATCCAAAAAGGCAAGAGTTTACAAGACAACCTCAAACGGAATTTTGGACAGCCACATCCAGAAGGCTACCGCAAGGCCCTACGGTTGATGAAACAGGCTGAAAAGTTTGGCCGTCCAGTTGTGACCTTTATCAATACAGCAGGTGCCTATCCTGGTGTGGGAGCGGAAGAACGTGGACAGGGGGAAGCTATTGCTCGGAATCTCATGGAAATGAGTGACCTCAAAGTTCCGATTATTGCTATCATTATTGGTGAAGGTGGTTCAGGTGGAGCTCTAGCTTTAGCCGTTGCTGACCGTGTCTGGATGCTGGAAAATTCTATCTATGCCATTCTCAGTCCAGAAGGTTTTGCTTCCATTCTATGGAAGGACGGAACTCGTGCCATGGAAGCGGCAGAACTGATGAAAATCACTTCTCATGAGCTGCTAGAAATGGATGTGGTGGATAAGGTGATTTCTGAAACGGGACTTTCTAGCAAAGAACTGATTAAGAGTGTCAAGAAAGAACTTCAAGCTGAGCTAGCTAGACTTTCACAAAAACCGCTAGAAGAGTTGTTGGAAGAGCGTTACCAACGATTTAGAAAATACTAATACAAAAACTAGAACTGGCAGTCAGTTCTAGTTTTTATGTGATTCTTGCTCCGTGCAGAGGGGAAAGTCAAAAGGTGCTTGGAAGACCAAACACCTTTTTGATTATTCATTTTCTTCAGTTACAAATTGACTGAGTAGTCCATTGATAAAACGGGCTGATTTTTGATCTGAAAAATTCTTAGCAAGTTCAATGGCTTCATTGACTGCTACCAGCTGAGGTGTATCAAATGATGTGATTTCAAAGATACCTAAGCGTAGTAAGTTTTTTTCGACCAAGGTCAAGCGTTCAACTGTCCAGCCTGACTTGAGGTGCTGGTTGATTTGTTGATCCAACTCGTCTTTTTGAGCTTGAACGCCAGAAACCAAGTTCAGAAGAAAGGCAGGGATTTGCACATCTGCATCTTCACGGTCATGCGTGTAGGCAAAGTGACAAGCTGTTTCCATATCTGTGCCGAATTCAAGGCTCATAAGAGCTTGAAAAGCGCATTTACGAAGTTCACGTCTAGATTCTAATAATGGACTAGTCATTGAGGAAGTCCTCGTTAAATAGATCTTTCAACTCAGGTTTTGGTGTTTTATCTGGAACGATTCCTGCAACATGGATGTTAACAGCAGCAAGTTCCACATCAGCCATATCTCGGACAGCATCTTTGACTGCTTTTTGAATAGCAAGAGCCACTTTTGGCACTTTCACACCGTACTCAAGGTAGAGATAAATGTCAGCAGTTAGTTCTTCGTTGCTTTCTTTTAAGTAGACGCCACGACCAAGAGAGAGTTTTGATAGGGTATCAGATACGGATTTATTTGAAAATGAGTGGACACCATCAACTTTAGCAGTTGCGATGGCAATGATTTTTTCAAGTACACGTGGAGCGATAACGATTTCGCCAAATTGTTCTTCAATTCCCATAGAATGACCTCTTTCTAGAGATTAGGCACGAGAAACGTAAGTTCCTTCTGCAGTGTTGATGATCAATTTTTGTCCAGCTTCGATGAAGTCAGGAACGTTGACAACAAGTCCAGTTTCCATAGTTGCTGGTTTACCAGAACCTGTAACAGTAGCACCCTTGATAGATGGTTGTGTTTCAGCAACTGTCAATTCAACAGTAGTTGGTACAGTTACACCGATTACTTCAGTTCCATAGAATTGGATTTTCACATCAGAGTTTTCAAGGATGTAAAGCAATTCATTTTCAACGTTTACGACTGGGATTTCGTATTGGTCGTAAGTTTCAGTGTTCATGAAGTAGGCAGTTTCATCCATTTTGTACAAGTATTGGGCTGGAACAGTTTCGATAATAGCTTGTTCGAATTTTTCTTCTGGACGGTAGCTTGTGTCAAAAGTAGAACCAGTACGGACATCACGTAATTTCATACGCATGATTGTGTTCCCTTTACCTGGTTTGTGGTGGCTAGCTTCCAAAACGCGGATCAATTTTCCGTCTGCAGTTTCAAATGTCATACCAGCTTTCAATTTGCTTGCTTCAATCATGTTTTTACCTCTTTAATAAATATTATTACTCTTCATTTTACCATAAAATGTTCTGGAAATAAAGCCAAAATAGTTATTGAGAGATGGTAGGGGCGAAAAAAACCAACCTCAGGGCTGGTTTCTTTTATGTGTTAATCTTCTTTCAACTTCGCCAATTCCTGTGCAAGGAGTTTAAGGGCAACTTGTGGGTTGGCTTGGCCTCTTGTTTAGTAAGTTCGTTAAAGAGTTCTTGATTGGCATTGAGGCTATTGAAAAGGTAGATTTCTTAATTTGAATGATTATTAAACTATATTATAACCTTTAAAAATCATCTAAGATATACTTGTCGTTATTTACTAGCAGTTATCTTCTTTCTGGAATGGTGTTCAAGGAGCCACCCTACAATCCACCCTGTAGCTAGCAAGTAATTTTCGAAAGCACCGATAGCATTCACAGGAGAATGATACTCCATAAAATTGACTAAGTGATTTGTTCCTATTCCAATCCCACCGATGATGAGAGCGAGAAGCACGATTCGTAGATAGAACCAATCGTACTTAATATTGACACCGAGAATAAGAATCAATACAGCTAGGTTCCATATTCCAATTTCTCGTTGCCAACCAACAGAGATTCCGTATCCGGAGTGGCTTCCCATGTATGATGGAAAGAAAATTTGTAGTATAGAAGCGCCTAACATAGCGATGATGACTAAGATAAATAGAAATCGTAAAAATTTGTTCATTTTTTCTTCTTTCTAAATTAGAAAAAGGTATATAAAAAGTCTATTATTCATCTTCTTTCAACTTCGCCAATTCTTGGGCAAGTAGTTTAAGGGCGACTTGTGGGTTGGCTTGGCCTTTGGTTGCTTTCATAAGGAATCCTGTGAAGGCCTTGTCTGCGTTGCGTTTGCCTGACTTGAAGTCGGCAACAGCAGCTTCGTTATCGGCAAAGACTTGGTGGATGATTGGAATCAAGACAGCTGGATCTGAGATTTGAACCATACCTGCTTTTTCCACATATTCACGCGCACCGCCGCCATTTTTAGCCAGGTGGACAAAGACTTTCTTGGCAATCTTAGAAGAGATCGTGCCGTCTTCGATGATGGCAATCATTTCAACCAAGTTTTCTGGTGTCAATTTTATTTGTTCAAGTGTCTTGCCTTCGGCATTCAAGAACTGAGCAACTTCTCCTTGGAGCCAGTTAGAGATTTGTTTGGCATCGCCACCGAGGGCGACAGCTTTTTCAAAGAAGTCAGAAGTGACTTTATTTGCAGTTAACTGGCTAGCGTCATAGTCTGACAAGCCGAGGTCAGAGACGTAACGTGTACGGCGTTCTTTTGGAAACTCTGGTAACTCTGTACGCATTTCTTCGATCCACTCGTCTGAGATTTCAAAGAGTGGTAGGTCGGGTTCTGGGAAGTAGCGGTAGTCTGCAGCACCTTCTTTGACACGCATGAGGATGGTTGCTTTATTCGCTTCATCGTAACGGCGTGTTTCCTGACGGATTTGACCACCTGAGCGAAGGATTTCAGCTTGACGTTGGACTTCGTATTCAAGACCTTTACGAACGTTTGAGAAGGAGTTGAGGTTTTTCAACTCAGTCTTGGTACCGAATTTTTCTTGACCATAAGGGCGAAGGGAGATATTGGCATCCACACGCATAGAACCTTCTTCCATCTTAACGTCAGAAATACCAGCATACTGGATAACTTCCTTGAGGGCTGTTAGGTAAGCATAGGCTTCTTCAGGAGAACGCATGTCTGCTTCAGATACAATCTCAATCAATGGCACCCCTTGGCGGTTGAGGTCAACGTAAGAGTAGCCGTCTGTACCGTGGGTGTTTTTACCAGCGTCTTCTTCTAGGTGGGCACGTTCGATACCGATTTTCTTAGTCGTACCGTCTTCTAGCTCGACTTCAATCCAACCATTATAACCAATTGGCTCATCAAACTGAGAAATTTGGTAGGCTTTTGGATTATCAGGGTAGAAGTAGTTCTTGCGGTCAAAGTGCATCTTTTTGTGGATGTCCATGTTGAGGGCAAGAGCAGCCTTGATACCGGCATCGACAACACCTTTATTGAGAACTGGCAGAACTCCTGGGAAGGACCAGTCAATCACGTTAGTGTTGGCGTTTTGGTCATTTCCGAAGTGGGCAGAAGTAGGTGAGAAGATTTTTGAATTGGTGTTGAGCTCTACGTGGACTTCAAGTCCAATGACTGTTTCAAAGTTCATTAGTTGTCACCTCCAAAAATCACGGGTTGTTGTTTGTGGTAGTCTGTTGTTGCTTCAAAGGCAGCAGCAGCTTGGTAAATGGTTTCTTCTGAGTACTTAGGACCAATCAATTGCAGACCGACAGGTAGACCTTGAGAGAATCCAGCAGGAATCGAAATCCCTGGAAGACCAGCCAAGTTGACAGGAATGGTCAAAAGGTCAGCCAAGTACATGGCAACAGGGTCATGATTGAGGGAATCCAAGTCATAGGCAACACTAGAAGCAGTTGGACCCAAAATCAAGTCGTAATCCGCGAAGACTTTTTCGAAATCTTGAATGATGAGTGTACGAACCTGACCAGCTTTCTTGTAGTAGGCATCGTAGTAACCAGATGAAAGGCTGAAAGTACCTAGCATGATACGGCGTTTCACTTCTTCACCAAAACCTTGGCTACGGCTGTTTACATAGATTTCATCAAGGTTGGTTGCATCTTCTGCGCGGTAGCCGTAGCGGATACCGTCAAAGCGTTGCAAGTTTGATGAAGCTTCTGATGAAGCGATGATGTAGTATACAGCAACACCGTATTTAGAGTGAGGAAGGCTGACTTCTTCAACGATAGCACCTAGTTTTTCAAAGTGCTTAGCAGCATTCAAAATAGTTTCCTTAACCTCTGGGTCAATCCCTTCACCGAGGTATTCTTTAGGCAAAGCGATTTTCATACCCTTGATGTCTTGGCCGATTTTTGAAGTAAAGTCGGCAATGCGGACAGGAGCAGAAATAGAGTCTTTGGCATCTTCGCTGGCAATAGCGTTGAGCAAGAGGGCATTTTCCTTAACAGTTGGTGCGAAAGGTCCAATCTGGTCTAATGAGCTACCAAAGGCAATGAGACCGAAACGAGAAACCGTTCCGTAGGTTGGTTTGAGACCGACGATCCCGTTGAAGGCAGCAGGTTGGCGGATAGAACCACCTGTATCAGATCCAAGAGACAAGCGGACTTGTCCTGAGGCTACGGCTGCGGCAGAACCACTTGATGAACCACCAGGAACTTTGCTGTGGTCCCAAGCATTTGTAGTGGCACCGTAGTGAGAAGTCTCACCTGAACCACCCATGGCAAATTCGTCCATGTTTGTTTTCCCAACAACAATCATACCCTTAGCTTTAGCATTGGAAACGGCTGTCGCATCAAAAATAGGCTCATAGTTGTAGAGCATTTTTGATGCAGCAGTTGTGAGAATACCATCAGTAGAGATGTTATCCTTAACTGCAAGTGGAATTCCTGAGAGGACATTATCAGCATCGATTCCTGCTTCATCAATAGCTTTAGCTTGCGCAAGGGCTTGTTCCTCAGCGATGGTAACAAAAGCGTTGATAGCTGTCTCGCGAGACTTGATATCTTCAAGCGTTGCTTGGGTTAATTCTGTTGCAGAAATTTCCTTAGAGACAAGGAGATTGTGCAAGTCTTCAATGGTTTTATTGTTGAAAGTCATTAGGCATCTCCTCCATCGTCTAGGATAGCTGGTACCTTGATATAGTAGTTGTCTTTTTCAGGTACGTTTTTAAACAAGCGATCGCGGTCTGTTCCTTCTTCGGCCACATCAGGGCGGAGTACAGTCTTGCGGTCGGCCATAGTCGTAGTAGGTGCGACACCAGTTGTGTCAACTTCGCCCAGTAACTCAACCATGTCAACAATCTTAGACAAGGTAGTCGCAAAGGCAGCAGTTTCTTCTTCAGAGAATCTTAATTTTGAAAGATTGGCAACGTGTGTTACCTCTTCTTGCGTAATTTTCATCTTGCATCCTTTCGTGAAATGATGATTTTTAGTCTGTTCTATTTTACCATATTTTCCTATAAATAAGGGAGGGGGAACTGAAAAGAAATAGAAATTGAAAAAAAAGCTAAAATCCGATATAATGGAGTGTTGAAAGGAATGGTAAAATCCAATGTAAAAATCATTCTTAGCTATATGAAACAAGAAAAATAGAGAATCAAAGAAAGAGAACTTATGAATATTCAAGAAGAAATTAAGAAACGTCGTACTTTTGCCATCATCTCCCACCCGGACGCGGGGAAAACAACCATCACTGAGCAGTTACTCTACTTTGGGGGCGAGATTCGTGAGGCTGGTACCGTAAAAGGAAAGAAAACAGGGACTTTTGCCAAGTCTGACTGGATGGATATCGAGAAGCAACGTGGGATTTCGGTTACTTCATCTGTTATGCAATTTGACTACGATGGCAAGCGTGTGAATATCCTCGACACGCCAGGGCATGAGGACTTTTCAGAAGATACTTATCGGACCTTGATGGCGGTGGATGCTGCGGTCATGGTTGTGGACTCTGCCAAGGGTATCGAGGCCCAAACCAAGAAATTGTTTGAGGTTGTGAAACACCGTGGTATTCCGGTCTTTACCTTTATGAACAAGCTAGACCGTGACGGTCGTGAGCCACTGGACCTCTTGCAAGAATTGGAAGAAGTTTTGGGTATTGCGAGTTACCCGATGAACTGGCCAATCGGGATGGGGAAAGCCTTTGAAGGGCTCTATGACCTCTATAACCAACGCTTGGAGCTCTATAAGGGGGATGAACGTTTTGCCAGTTTAGAAGATGGGGACAAGCTTTTTGGTAGCAATCCTTTCTACGAGCAAGTTAAAGATGATATTGAGCTTTTAAATGAAGCTGGGAATGAGTTTTCAGAGGAAGCTATTCTGGCTGGAGAATTGACACCTGTCTTCTTCGGTTCAGCTTTGACAAACTTTGGTGTGCAGACCTTCCTTGAAACCTTCCTTAAGTTTGCTCCAGAACCACATGGACACAAGAAAACAGACGGCGAAATTGTAGATCCTTACGACAAGGATTTCTCAGGATTTGTCTTTAAAATCCAAGCCAACATGGATCCTCGTCACCGTGACCGTATTGCCTTTGTCCGTATCGTATCAGGTGAATTTGAGCGCGGTATGAGTGTTAACCTGCCTCGTACTGGTAAGGGGGCCAAACTATCTAATGTTACTCAGTTTATGGCGGAAAGTCGTGAGAATGTGACCAAAGCCGTGGCAGGTGATATTATCGGGGTTTACGATACAGGTACTTATCAGGTTGGGGATACCTTGACAGTTGGGAAAAACAAATTTGAATTTGAACCCCTGCCAACCTTTACACCTGAAATTTTCATGAAAGTTTCTGCCAAGAATGTCATGAAGCAAAAATCCTTCCACAAGGGAATCGAGCAATTGGTACAAGAAGGAGCTATTCAGCTTTATAAGAATTACCAAACAGGCGAGTATATGCTAGGGGCTGTAGGTCAACTCCAGTTTGAAGTCTTTAAGCACCGTATGGAAGGCGAGTACAATGCGGAAGTAGTCATGAGCCCAATGGGGAAAAAGACTGTTCGTTGGATCAAACCTGAGGACTTAGATGAACGGATGTCGTCAAGCCGAAATATCTTGGCCAAAGACCGTTTTGACCAACCAGTCTTCCTCTTTGAAAATGACTTTGCCCTACGTTGGTTTGCAGATAAGTATCCAGACGTAGAGTTGGAGGAGAAGATGTAAATCGTTACAAATGACTAGCAACATAAAGTTGCTGTCATTTGACGGTAACCGCTATGGTGGCTTACCTAAACGCTTCACTAGGAAAAATCCACGAATGGTATCGATTCGTGGACTTTTCCGTCGTAATGGTAAGGAAGCGGTAACTGTTTTACTAACTTCGTTTGGCAAATGGAATCGGTTTCCCAAACTCCGTGTAGTAGTTCAGTAAATTTAATTGATTGTATAACAATCTAAGTAACTAACGCCAAGTTTCTATGGAACTTGGCTATGCGTTCCACTAGTAAAGTTTTACGAATATTGTCGATTCGTGGGCTTTTCCGTTGTAACTGGTAGTGAGAGGTCTAGCTAACTGTCTTACTAACTATGTTTGGTAAATGAAATTGATTTGTAAAAATTAGTGTCGTGGATAATAAGACAGCAGAGTATGTAGGGTTTTACCTTAGCCCTCTATAAAAAGATGTTGAATATTTGGCTTTATTTGTTTTACTATTAACCTTTATGGTAATAACTTATAAATAAAAGAAAACTTCAGATATTCACCTTTTGTGATTGGTCTGAAGTTTTCTTTTTTACTGTCCATATTTTTGGTAAAAGTCAACTTTTACTTGTATGAAGGTTTTGGCTTCACGTAGGAGTTGAAGAAGTGTGGCACGGGTTTCAAATTCTTCTCTTGTCTTGGGCAGACTGCGATTACGGAAGACTTCCAGATAACGTTCAATTTCATCTAGCAAATCAGAAGCAGGATTGGTCTGGCTCAGTTGACCGGCAATTTTTGAAAAGAGTTGCGCTAAAATCAGGCTTTCACTGGCAGCTAGGTGACAGGTGTTGATTTGCTGGGCCATGTTTCGCAGGATGCGACTTTGCCGCTGTCTCATCTCAAAGTAGTGAATATGGTAATCGGTCTGGTGAAAGAGGTGGTCAGAGTGATCTAGATAGACCAGTTTAAGGGCCTCTTCCAAAAGAGTGTCTAATTCTTCAACCAACTGTGCTCGGTTGCGTCCATCCCCTCTGGATAAATAATATTTGAAGCGCTGGAGAATATCTTTTAACTTTTCTTCTACCAATGTGTGGTAGTGATGAATTTCCTCTTCTCGTGAAGGCATGTAGAGATTAACCAGTAAGGCAAATCCTGTACCGATTGCAAAGAGAAGGAATTCATTGACTAGAAGGTCTGGAGAGGTTGACTCTTGTACCAAGAGGTGGCTAACCAAAACAGTGCTTGGTGTGATGCCAATTTCCCATCCCATCTTGTAGGCTAGAGGCACATAGAGGGCTAGATAGAGGCCAAGGCTCCAGATATGAAATCCGCTCAAGTGAAAAGCCAGAACTCCGATAACCAAAGCTAGAAGCATGGAAAAGAGGCGATTTCGGGCCAGTTTTAAGGTACTTCTACGGGTATCGGATAGGCTCAAGAGGGCGATTATTCCAGCCGAGACAGCTGAGGAGAGATTGAGAAAGTAAGCAAGAAGGCAGGCAAGACAGGTAGCTAAGATGAGCTTGGTCGTACGTTGGCTGATAGACATAAGGATTTCCTAGTAAGTTATAATAAAAGCGGAAAAGACAAGACCTGAGCAGGCTTGTCTTTATGAGTTATTTTTTACGGGTTGCTGCGTATTCGGCAACAGCAGTAAAGAGGACATCTGTTGAAGAGTTAAGGGCTGTTTCACATGAGTCTTGGATGACCCCAATGACAAATCCAACTCCGACAACTTGCATGGCAATATCGTTAGAAATACCGAAAAGGCTACAAGCAACTGGGATAAGAAGGAGGGAACCACCAGCAATACCAGAAGCACCACAGGCTGAGATAGCTGCTACTACACTGAGGACAAAGGCTGTGGCAAAGTCAACAGGGATTCCCAAAGTATTTACTGCAGCAAGGGTTAAAACGTTAATGGTAATCGCTGCCCCGGCCATATTGATAGTAGATCCAAGTGGGATAGAAACTGAATAGGTATCTGGATCCAGTCCAAGGTCGTGACAAAGTTTCATGTTGACAGGGATGTTCGCCGCGGAACTACGAGTGAAGAAGGCTGTCACACCGCTGACACGCAAACATTTCCAAACGAGGGGATAAGGATTTCTCTTCATAAAGAGAAAGGCAATCAATGGATTGACAACCAGAGCGACAAAGAACATAGTTGTTACCAAGAGGGCAAGCAAGATTCCGTAGTTAGCTAGGCTTCCGATTCCCTTATCAGAGATGGTTTTGAAGACAAGGCCAAGGATTCCAAAGGGAGCTAGGTTGATGATCCATTCGACAATCTTAGAAGTCACATCAGCCATAGTTTTCAGCAATTCTTTACTATTTTTGCTGGCCTCTCTCATAGCAATCCCGAAAACAACTGCCCAAGATAAGATACCGATGTAGTTAGCAGTAACGAGGGCATTGACTGGATTGTCAACCAGTTTGAGCAAGAGATTGCTGAGGACCTGGCCAATTCCATCTGGTGGTGCGATTTCTGTATTGGCACTATTTAAGGTAATCTCAACAGGGACGATGAAGCTTGCTAGGACAGCAACAAGTGCCGCTGCAAAGGTTCCCACCAAGTAAAGGAGGATAACCGTTTTCATGTTGCTATCTTGACCCTTTTGATGTTGGGAAAGGGCATTGGCAACGAGGGCAAAGACTAGAATAGGTGCGATGGCTTTGAGGCCACCAACAAAGAGATCTCCAAGTAAACCAATTCCTGAAATGTTAGGAAGTGTCAGCCCTAGGGTTCCTCCAATAAGCATACCAATCAAAATCCGTTTGATTAGACTCGCCTTATTCCAAGCATGAATGAATTTTTTCATAACAATCTCCTTTGTTGTGTAATGTTTATGATTATAGTATAAATATGAGCTAAAATCAAGAATTTTCTGTCTATTTTGGCTGTTATTTTTGAATATTTATGGAGATTCATCACTTGTAAAAGTATGGTATAATAAATGAAAGGAGTTTTCTATGAAAGAATTTATTCAAACCTACCTCAATAAGCTTGATATAACAACGATTATTGAAAATATCTTAACCAAGTTAATTTCTCTGTTATTCTTATTTTTACTCTTTTATATAGCTAAGAAATTGCTCCATACCATGGTGCAGAGAATTGTCAAACCTTCTCTAAAAATGTCTCGTCATGATGTCGGGCGTCAGAAAACCATCTCACGTCTGTTAGAAAATGTGTTTAATTATACCCTTTATTTCTTTTTGCTTTACTGCATTTTGTCGATTTTAGGTTTGCCAGTTTCTAGTTTGCTGGCAGGGGCTGGGATTGCTGGGGTGGCTATTGGAATGGGAGCCCAAGGCTTTCTATCTGATGTCATCAATGGCTTTTTCATCCTCTTTGAACGTCAACTGGATGTGGGAGATGAGGTCGTTTTGACAAATGGTCCTATTACCGTATCGGGCAAGGTTGTCAGTGTCGGCATTCGAACAACGCAACTCAGAGGAGAAGATCAGGTTCTGCACTTCGTTCCCAATCGGAATATCACCGTCGTCAGCAATTTCTCACGCACAGACTAGACCTGTTATTTTAAGTAATTTGTGGTACAATAGAAAGAGTTTAATAAAGGAGAAAAGATGGTTTTAGAAAAGCAGTTGGGCAATGGTTGTACCTGGATAGACCTTGATGTGGATAAGATTAAAAATATGGAAGATCTTTCTGACATCTATGGATTGGACAAGGAAACCATTGAGTATGCTCTGGATAGAAATGAACGAGCTCATATGGATTATAACCGTGAAACGGAGACGGTAACCTTTATTTATAATGTTCTTGATTTAGAAAAAGACAAAGAATATTATGAAGCGATTCCCATGACCTTTATCGTCGAAAGACAACGAATGATTACCATCAGCAACCATAAGAATGCTTATGTCATTGATCAGATGTCAGCTTATCTGGATAGCCATGAGTCGCTTTCTATTTACAAGTTTCTCTTTGCTGGTTTAGAGATTATCAGTAACGCTTATTATCCTGTCATTGAAGAGATGGATAAAAGTAAGGACGAAATTAGTGCCTTGCTACGTCAAACTACAACAAAGAAAAATCTCTTCGCCCTCTCTGACTTGGAGACTGGTATGGTTTACTTGACAGCAGCAGCAAAACAAAATCGACTCCTCTTGGAACATATCCAGGGCCATGCTCTTTATCGGAGATTTAATGATGTCGAACGAGAGCAGTTTGATGATGCCATGATTGAAGCCCATCAGTTGGTGTCTATGACAGACTTGATTTCTCAAGTCTTGCAACAACTCTCAGCTTCTTACAACAACATCCTAAACAATAACTTGAATGATAGTTTGTCAATTTTGACTATTATCTCCGTCTTACTAGCAGTACTTGCGGTTATTACAGGTTTCTTCGGAATGAATGTTCCTCTACCATTTACAGAAGAGCCAAATGCTTGGATTTATATCTTAATGACTAGCTTGATTTTATGGGTGGCCTTATCTCAATGGCTGAAGAAAATTACTAGAAAATAAAAGAAAAGGAGCCAAAATGGTGATTGAAAACTACATGCCAGACTTTGCTGTGGAAGCAGTCTATGATCTGACAGTCCCAAGCCTGCAGGCGCATGGAATCAAGGCTGTTTTGGTCGATTTGGACAATACCCTCATTGCTTGGAACAACCCTGACGGGACGCCAGAGATGAAGCAATGGCTACATGATCTTCGGGACGCGGGCATTCGCATCATTGTGGTATCAAATAACACTAAAAAACGCGTCCAACGAGCAGTTGAGAAATTTGGGATTGACTACGTTTATTGGGCTCTGAAGCCCTTCACATTTGGGATTGACCGTGCCATGAAGGAATTTCATTATGAGAAAAGTGAAGTGGTCATGGTTGGCGACCAGCTCATGACAGATATACGAGCAGCCCACCGTGCAGGCATTCGCTCGATTTTAGTCAAACCCTTGGTCCAACATGACTCGATCAAAACGCAGATCAACCGAGCTCGTGAGCGCCGTGTGAAGCGAAAAATCACTGAAAAGTACGGACCGATTACATATAAAAAAGGAATTTAACTATGGAAGAAATTCTCTGTATTGGTTGTGGAGCAACCATTCAGACGACAGATAAGGCTGGTCTTGGTTTTACCCCCCAGTCGGCACTTGAAAAAGGTTTGGAAACTGGCGAAGTCTATTGCCAACGCTGTTTCCGTCTCCGCCACTATAATGAAATCACGGATGTCCAGTTGACGGACGATGATTTCCTCAAGCTCTTGCACGAGGTGGGAGACAGTGATGCCTTAGTGGTCAATGTCATTGATATCTTTGATTTTAATGGCTCTGTCATTCCAGGCTTGCCACGCTTTGTCTCGGGAAATGATGTCCTCTTGGTTGGAAATAAAAAAGATATCCTGCCCAAGTCAGTTAAACCAGGCAAGATTAGCCAGTGGCTCATGGAACGTGCCCACGAAGAAGGTCTTCGTCCAGTCGATGTCGTCCTAACTTCAGCACAAAACAAACATGCCATTAAGGAAGTCATTGACAAGATTGAACACTACCGTAAGGGCCGCGATGTCTATGTGGTCGGTGTAACCAACGTTGGAAAATCAACCCTCATCAATGCCATCATTCAAGAAATCACGGGTGATCAGAATGTCATCACGACTTCGCGCTTCCCAGGGACAACCTTGGACAAGATTGAGATTCCGCTTGACGACGGTTCTTATATCTACGATACGCCGGGAATCATCCACCGCCACCAGATGGCCCATTACTTGACGGCCAAAAACCTCAAGTATGTCAGCCCTAAAAAGGAAATCAAGCCTAAAACCTATCAACTCAATCCTGAGCAAACCCTGTTTTTAGGCGGTTTGGGACGCTTTGATTTCATTGCGGGTGAAAAGCAAGGTTTCACAGCCTTCTTTGATAATGAACTCAAACTCCATCGTACCAAGCTTGAAGGTGCTAGTGCCTTTTATGACAAGCACCTTGGAAATCTTCTAACACCGCCAAATAGTAAGGAAAAAGAAGATTTTCCAAAACTAGTCCAACATGTCTTTAATATTAAGGAAAAGACAGACCTAGTCATCTCAGGCCTAGGCTGGATCCGCGTAACAGGCACCGCCAAAGTCGCCGTCTGGGCACCCGAAGGCGTCGCTGTCGTCACACGAAAAGCAATTATTTAAAATAAAATCACTGAGCGAACAAAGTGAGCTCATAAAGAGATAGTTATTGCCGTGGTGTCTTGCCAATCGTTAGATTGGCAAGGGGCACAATTGAGACCAAGGCTCAATTGTGAGGCCAGGAAATCCATTTTTCAAAGATGAAATCTTTGAAAAATTAGTTCCGACCGTCCCTCACCACCTAAAATAACTATCAAAAAAACAAGGAAGAAATTATGTCATTAACATCAAAACAACGTGCCTTCCTCAACAGTCAGGCACACACCCTCAAACCCATCATCCAAATCGGAAAAAATGGACTCAACGATCAAATCAAAACCAGCGTCCGTCAGGCACTTGACGCCCGTGAATTGATCAAGGTGACTCTTTTGCAAAACACCGATGAAAATATCCATGAAGTAGCTGAAATTTTGGAAGAAGAAATCGGTGTGGATACAGTCCAAAAAATCGGACGCATCTTGATTTTGTTTAAACAATCTAGCAAGAAAGAAAATCGTAAGATTTCTAAGAAAGTCAAAGAAATCTAAGACCGAAACTCCAAATAACTGTTTTTACAGAGAAATAAAGGAGACTAGCCTATGGCAATCGAACTATTGACTCCCTTTACCAAGGTAGAGTTGGAGCCAGAAATCAAGGAGAAAAAACGCAAACAAGTCGGGATTTTAGGGGGGAATTTTAACCCTGTTCACAATGCCCATCTCATTGTTGCGGATCAAGTACGGCAGCAGTTGGGACTGGACCAAGTTCTACTTATGCCTGAATACCAACCTCCTCATGTAGATAAAAAGGAAACAATCCCTGAACACCATCGTCTCAAGATGCTTGAATTGGCGATTGAGGGGATTGAAGGTCTCGCCATTGAAACCATCGAGTTGGAGCGTAAGGGTATTTCCTACACCTACGACACCATGAAAATCTTGACAGAGCAACATCCTGACACGGATTACTACTTCATTATCGGGGCGGATATGGTAGACTATCTGCCTAAGTGGTACCGAATTGATGAGCTGGTCGATATGGTTCAGTTTGTAGGGGTTCAGCGCCCACGCTACAAGGCAGGGACTTCCTATCCCGTTATCTGGGTGGATGTGCCTCTCATGGATATCTCGTCCAGCATGGTGCGTGACTTCCTTGCCCAAGGTCGGAAACCCAACTTTCTCCTGCCTCAGCCTGTGCTAGACTACATCGAGAAGGAGGGGCTCTACTGATGGCCTATCAAGACTATATCCACTGCTCTCGTGAGGCTTTGTTGGGAAAAATGGCAGAGCTTCTGCCTGAAAAACGCTTAACCCATTGCTTGGGTGTGGAGAGTGCAGCCGTAGAACTGGCTCAGCGCTTTGGAGTCGATGTCGAGAAAGCAGGTCTTGCAGGCCTTCTTCATGACTATGCTAAAAAGCTGTCAGATCAGGAATTTCTGGATTTGATTGACCGTTACCAGCTAGATTCTGATCTCAAAAACTGGGGCAATAATGTCTGGCATGGCATGGTTGGCATCTACAAGATTCAGGAAGATTTGAATTTGCATGATTCTGAAATCCTGCGAGCTATTGAAATCCATACAGTCGGGGCGGCTCAGATGACAGACCTAGACAAGGTTATCTATGTCGCAGACTATATAGAGCACAATCGTGCCTTTCCTGGAGTGGATGTGGCACGTGAGATTGCAAGTCTATCGCTCAATAAGGCGGTGGCCTACGAAACAGCTCGAACTGTGGAGCATCTAGCTCATCAGGGATTCCCCATCTATCCCCAAACCCTTGAAACCTATAACGCCTTTGTGCACTATTTGAAAGAGGACTAAATGAAGACGGCTTTTATAATCATTGATGTTCAGAATATTTTAGTGGAAACCGGTTTTCAGACAAATAGTCTATTGGAAAAAATTTCTTATTTACAAAACCATGCTAGAAGTAAGAATATCGAAATTATCTATGTTCAACATATTGAGAATCCTGAAGCCCAAACATCAGAAGATTGGCAGTTATCTGCGCTTTTAAATCGAAAACCTGATGAAAAGGTCTTTCAGAAGAAGTATAATAGTATTTTCAAAGAAACTGGCTTAAAAGAATACTTGGATAAACAGGGGATTGAAAAATTAGTTTTATGTGGCATGCAGACAGAATATTGTGTGGATACCTCTGTCAAGGTTGCCTTTGAATATGGCTATAAGCTGATTATTCCAGAAGGTGCTGTCACAACCTTTGATGGGGATGACATTCCAGCAGAAACGATAAATGAATTTTATGAGGACATTTGGGAGGATCGCTTTGCAGATGTCCTAGATTATAAAAATATTTTTTAAAAGAGGACTAAATGAACGAAAAAGAATTACTAGAACTAGTCGTGAAAGCGGCTGATGAGAAACGTGCGGAGGATATCCTCGCACTTGACGTACAAGATTTGACTAGCGTGACGGATTACTTTGTTATTACTAGTTCAATGAATAGCCGTCAGTTGGACGCTATCGCTGATAACATCCGTGAAAAAGTAGTTGATGCAGGCTTTAAAGGTAGCCATATCGAAGGCGATGCAGCTGGAGGTTGGGTCTTACTAGACCTCGGCGCTATCGTTGTGCATGTCTTTTCAGAAGAAATGCGTGCCCACTATAACCTAGAAAAGCTATGGCATGAGGCAAATTCAGTAGATATTTCAGAAGCTCTTGCTTAGAAGATGAACTCAGTTGTAGTCAACTGGGTTTCTTTGCTTATTTTAGAAAAATTGATAGAAAGGTAAAGGGCGAGTGGTGTTTGCCATGGAGGCTCTTGGTATCATGATTATGGCAACTTATGAAACCTTTGCGGCTGTTTACGATGCAGTGATGGATGATAGTTTATACGATAAATGGACGGATTTTTCGCTGCGTCATTTGCCTAAGACAAAGGAGAGAAAAAAACTCTTGGAATTGGCTTGTGGGACAGGCATCCAGTCTGTACGCTTTTCTCAAGCTGGTTTTGATGTGACTGGACTTGACTTGAGCGCAGATATGCTGAAGATTGCGGAGAAGAGAGCGGCTTCAGCCAAACAAAAGATTGATTTTATTGAAGGCAATATGTTGGATTTGTCCAAGGTAGGTCAATACGACTTTGTCACTTGTTATTCGGACTCTATCTGCTACATGCAGGATGAGGTGGAAGTAGGGGATGTTTTTAAGGAAGTGTATAATGCCCTTAATGAAGATGGAGTTTTCATCTTTGATGTGCATTCGACCTACCAGACAGACGAAGTTTTTCCAGGCTATTCTTATCATGAAAATGCAGAAGATTTCGCCATGCTATGGGATACCTATGAGGATGCGGCGCCTCACTCTATCGTTCATGAGTTGACTTTCTTTGTCAAGGAAGCGGATGGTTCCTTTAGTCGCCACGATGAAGTGCATGAGGAGCGAACCTATGAGGTCTTGACCTATGATATTTTGCTGGAACAGGCCGGATTCAAATCCTTCAAACTCTTTGCGGACTTTGAAGACAAAGAGCCAACAGAAACCAGCACCCGTTGGTTTTTTGTGGCGCAGAAGTAGGAGATTATCATGACCATCACGGGTATTATCGCGGAGTTCAATCCTTTTCATAATGGCCACAAATACCTGCTTGAGCAGACGAAGGGGTTGAAAATTGTGGCCATGTCTGGGAATTTCATGCAGAGAGGCGAGCCTGCTATCGTGGACAAGTGGACACGAGCCCAGATGGCGCTTGAAAATGGTGCTGATCTGGTAGTGGAACTGCCCTTTTTAGTCAGTGTTCAGGCGGCGGATTTCTTTGGCCAAGGGGCTGTGGATATCTTGGCTCGGTTGGGTATTGATAGCCTCGCTTTTGGAACAGAAGAAGTTCTGGATTATCAAAAAATCGCTGACTTATACGCAGAGCAAGGTAGAGAGATGGAGAATTTTGTGGAAAATCTGCCTGATTCTCTCTCCTATCCCCAGAAAACCCAAGCCATGTGGAAGGAATTTGCTGGTCTTGATTTTTCAGGCCATACACCCAATCATGTTCTTGCTTTGGCCTATGCCAAGGCGGTTGCGGGACGAAATATCAAGCTGTATCCGATTCAGCGTCAGGGGGCTGGTTACCATTCTGTGGACCAGGATGTGGACTTCGCCTCGGCGACAGCCCTCCGTCAGCACCAAAGGGACAAAGATTTCTTAGAACGATTTATGCCTTCTGTTGCCCTATTTGAGCAGACCAGTAAAGTGAGCTGGGAAGACTATTTTCCTTTGCTCCGCTATCAAATCTTGTCAAATCCCGACATAACCACCATCTATCAGGTCAATCAAGAAATGGCTGTGCGCATTAAAGAGACCATCAAGACAGTCCAGTCTGTGGAAGACTTGGTTGAGGCGGTTGCGACCAAACGTTACACCAAGGCGCGTGTCAGACGCCTTTTGACCTATATCTTGGTGCAGGCTAGAGAAAGTGACTTGCCAGAAGGCATCCATGTTCTTGGCTTTACTGAAAAAGGCAGGCAACATCTCAAGTCTTTGAAAGGGCAGGTCGATCTAGTCAGCCGAATTGGCAAAGAACCTTGGGATGCTATGACCCAAAAGGCAGACCAGATTTACCAACTGGGAAATCCAAGTATAGCAGAGCAGAATTTTGGAAGAGTACCGATTAGAATAGAAATAAACTAAGTCTACTGAAAAGTAGGCTTTTTCTCAAGTCTCTACTAAACTACTATTTCTAAATAACAATTTTATTTTTGTGAATGTGTTCCAATTTCCCCAAAACATATTCTATTTTAGGTTTGTGAAAATCACTTTTTTATGGTAGAATGTAAAAGAATGTATGTCATTCGGAATAACAATAAAATGAGGTAAAAACATGGAAATCATGTCGCTTGCGATTGCTGTTTTTGCCGTCATCATTGGTTTAGTCATTGGATATGTCAGCATCTCAGCCAAGATGAAATCATCTCAGGAAGCTGCAGAGTTGATGCTTTTAAATGCTGAACAAGAAGCAACTAATTTACGTGGACAAGCTGAACGTGAAGCGGATTTACTTGTTAATGAAGCTAAACGTGAAAGCAAGTCTCTTAAAAAAGAAGCACTATTGGAGGCCAAAGAAGAAGCCAGAAAATACCGTGAAGAAGTGGACGCTGAATTCAAATCAGAACGTCAAGAACTCAAACAAATCGAAAGTCGTTTGACAGAGAGAGCTACTAGCCTTGACCGTAAGGACGACAATTTGACGAGTAAAGAACAAACACTTGAACAAAAAGAACAAAGTATTTCTGATAGAGCGAAAAACCTTGATGCGCGTGAAGAGCAATTAGAGGAAGTCGAAAGACAAAAAGAAGCAGAGCTAGAGCGTATTGGTGCCCTGTCTCAGGCAGAAGCACGAGATATTATCTTGGCTCAGACAGAGGAAAACTTGACCAAGGAGATTGCTAGCCGCATTCGTGAAGCTGAGCAAGAGGTCAAGGAACGTTCTGACAAAATGGCCAAGGACATCTTGGTTCAAGCCATGCAACGTATCGCTGGTGAATATGTGGCGGAGTCAACAAACTCAACGGTTCACCTGCCAGACGATACTATGAAGGGACGCATTATTGGTCGTGAAGGTCGTAACATTCGTACCTTTGAAAGTTTGACAGGGGTCGATGTGATTATCGACGATACACCAGAAGTGGTGACCTTATCAGGTTTTGACCCGATTCGTCGTGAAATTGCCCGTATGACTATGGAAATGTTGCTCAAGGATGGTCGTATCCACCCAGCTCGTATCGAAGAGTTGGTTGAGAAAAACCGTCAAGAGATTGACAATAAGATTCGTGAATACGGTGAGGCTGCTGCCTATGAAATTGGGGCACCAAACCTTCATCCAGACTTGATGAAAATCATGGGTCGCTTGCAGTTCCGTACTTCATATGGACAAAATGTCTTACGTCATTCGATTGAGGTTGCTAAGTTAGCTGGTATCATGGCGAGCGAACTTGGTGAAAATGCGGCTCTTGCTCGTCGTGCAGGGTTCCTTCACGATATCGGAAAAGCCATTGACCGTGAGGTTGAAGGTAGCCACGTTGAAATCGGTATGGAATTGGCTCGTAAGTACAAGGAACATCCAGTTGTGGTGAATACAATTGCTAGCCACCACGGTGATGTCGAAGCCGAAAGCGTCATTGCAGTGATTGTTGCTGCAGCAGACGCCTTGAGCGCTGCCCGTCCGGGTGCTCGTAGTGAGTCTCTTGAAAGCTACATCAAACGTCTTCATGATTTGGAAGAAATTGCGAACGGCTTTGAAGGAGTACAGAATAGCTTTGCCCTTCAAGCAGGACGTGAAATCCGCATCATGGTCAATCCAGGACAAATCAAAGACGACAAAGTCACAATCTTGGCTCACAAAGTTCGTGAGAAAATTGAAAACAATCTCGATTACCCTGGAAATATCAAGGTAACCGTGATTCGTGAGCTTCGTGCAGTAGATTATGCTAAATAATAAAAAACTGAAGTCAGAAGAGAATCTGACTTCAGTTTTTTGAATAAATTATTTGCAACTATTTGTTATATTATCGGGGCGAAATCTCAATTGGTGATAAGTAGATTAAATCTTGAGTAGAGTTATAGTTACCGATTTCTGCTTTAATATGTATATTTTGTCCGGTTTTAATATTGTCCCCATTAAATGAATTGAATATAGGATTTGAGATGATAGTGATTTGAGGGATTTTGAAATTAGGGCCTGATACCTCATCAGGATGATAATTTCCAGAATGAATAAGAATATCATATTTTGATTTTGACTTAGCAAGGTTTGCTATGTTCCCATCAAATTCAATTATCTGACCTTTGTGTTTTTGAATAAAATCTGTTATGACACTTTGATCTTCAGTTTGGAGTAGAGATTTAAAGTCTTCATTGTTTTCTACTGTGATAATAGTTGCTTGTGATGGACTTGTTGACGAGGTTTCGGTCGAGCTTGATGTGGTGTTAGTTGAACTAGAGGAAGCAGGCGTCGAACTTGATGATGTAGAGGATGATTCACTAGTTTTCTCGACAGATTTTTCAATAACGCTACTAGTTTCTGTAGATGAAGGGGGAGAAACAGTAGTTGACTTATCTGAGTATACTCCAATTATAACTGATATAAGAATAATAAATATTACAGCAACACCAATTAAATATGGAATTAATTTTTTTACCTTCAATTCCAGTGGGCTTAATGGTATGATTTCAACCTCAGCTTCTTTTTCAAAAAAACCAAAAATTCCGGCATTTCCATGATCAATGATATTAATTTTGACTTCACTTTTTTTGAGATTGAGTTCGTACAAACCATTTTCAATAGCTTCATCAACATTTTTTCCTTTATAATTTCCCATAAACTTCTCCTTTTTGTATTAGTAGTTTTATTATCTCTTAAATAGAATAAAATTTCAAGACTTTTTAGTAGATGGAACATTGTAGACTAACAGATTATGCCAAATAAATAAGAAAGAGCAGTTGAAAAATTACTGCTTTTTTGTTACACTAGATAGAAAGACTGTAAAGAATAATCTGGCTTTTTGCCGTTATTCTAGAGACGCAGACTGACTAAAAGGAGACACAATGGCAGACCGAGGCTTACTAATCGTATTTTCTGGTCCTTCAGGGGTTGGAAAAGGAACGGTTAGAAGAGAGATTTTTGAGAGTTCTGAAAACCAATTTCAATACTCTGTATCGATGACGACACGCGCACAACGTCCTGGAGAAGTGGACGGTGTTGATTATTTCTTCCGTACTCGTGAAGAGTTTGAAGAGCTGATTCGTCAAGGACAGATGCTGGAATATGCAGAATATGTCGGCAACTACTATGGAACTCCTCTGACCTATGTCAATGAAACCTTGGACAAGGGAATCGATGTTTTCCTTGAAATTGAAGTTCAAGGCGCTCTTCAGGTCAAGAAAAAGGTTCCAGATGCTGTCTTTATCTTCCTGACACCACCAGATTTGGATGAATTGCAAGATCGTTTAGTAGGTCGTGGAACAGACAGTGCAGAAGTGATTGCCCAACGAATCGAAAAAGCCAAGGAAGAAATTGCTCTCATGCGTGAGTATGATTATGCGATTGTCAACGATCAGGTGCCCCTAGCTGCTGAGCGTGTCAAACGTGTTATTGAAGCAGAGCACTTCCGTGTAGATCGTGTCATTGGTCACTATCAGGAGATGTTACCAAAATCTCCAACTACTCGATAAAATTTAGAAAATAGGTACAAGCAAATGATGTTAAAACCCTCTATTGATACCTTGCTCGACAAGGTTCCATCAAAATATTCACTCGTAATTTTGGAAGCAAAACGTGCCCACGAATTGGAAGCAGGTGCGCCAGCAACTCAAGGTTTCAAGTCTGAAAAATCAACTCTTCGCGCTTTAGAAGAAATCGAATCAGGAAACGTTACAATTCACCCAGATCCAGAAGGAAAACGTGAAGCAGTGCGTCGCCGTATCGAAGAAGAAAAACGCCGCAAAGAAGAAGAAGAAAAGAAAATCAAAGAGCAAATCGCTAAAGAAAAAGAAGATGGTGAAAAAATTTAAGGTTGGGGGGACTCAATCTTATTTTTTCTATTGCAAGAATGTACTGACAAGGAGGAGGTGAGAAGATGGCTATAGCCAAGATTATCGTAGATGTGCCTTTGATGCAGACGGACCAGCCCTATAGTTACAGGATTCCTGAGGAATTCGAGGGAATGCTAGAAGTTGGGATGCGGGTTCATGTGCCTTTTGGTAAGGGCAATCGCCTGATTCAAGGGATTGTTCTTGGTTTGGAGTCCCAACCAGATGAAGAAGAGGCTAATCATGATTTAAAAGATATTGCGGAGGTGCTGGATTTTTCTCCTGTTCTCACGCAAGAACAACTCTGGCTTGCTGAGGAGTTACGCAAGTCCGTCTTCTCCTATAAAATCTCCATCCTCAAGGCTATGCTACCAGGATTTCTGAACTCCAGCTATGACAAGATTCTCTATCCTCTTGCAGGTCTGAGTCAGGAAGACCGAGAGCGCTTGTTTGGTTCAGAGGATTCGCTTGCATTTTCTTCTCTGGATTTAGCTAAGCAAGCTGAAATGATGCGTTTGACTAGAAAAGGCCTGCTTGGTCTAGAATATCAGGCAATTGATCAAAAGAAGGTCAAGACCCAGTCTTGGTATGAGGTTGACCTTGCTCAATTAGAAAGTGTAGAGATTTCTACGCGTGCTAAGAAAAAGTTGGAATTGAGAGATTATTTGCTGTCTCATCCAGAGAGTGCTTCTTTGGCTAGTTTGTTAGAGTCCTACTCGCGGGAGCAAGTCAACTTCTTTGTGGAACAAGGTGCTGTGACCATAGTCCAAAAGGAAGTTCAACGCTCGGCTGCTTATTTTGAAGGCATTGAAGCAAGTCAGCCTTTGGAATTGAATCCAGAGCAAAGACAGGCGCGTGATGCGGTTGTCAGTGCGATTGGCAGTCATCAGGCTCCCTTCCTCCTTCAAGGGATTACAGGAAGTGGGAAGACCGAGGTTTACTTGCAGATTATCCAAGGGGCCTTGGACAAGGGCAAGACAGCTATTTTGCTGGTACCTGAGATTTCCTTGACTCCTCAGATGACGGAGCGTTTTATCGCTCGTTTTGGGGATAAGGTTGCCATTCTTCACTCTGGCCTGTCTAATGGTGAAAAGTATGATGAATGGCGCAAAGTGGAACGTGGCGATGCCCAAGTTGTTGTTGGTGCTAGATCGGCCATCTTTGCTCCGCTGAAGAATCTAGGTGTTATGATTATCGATGAAGAGCATGAAGCGACTTATAAGCAGGACAGCAATCCCCGTTACCACGCCAGAGAGGTAGCCATTTTACGAGCCCAGTACAACCAAGCAGCCCTGGTACTTGGTTCGGCAACTCCTAGTCTGGAAAGCCGTGCTCGGGCTGGTAAAGGCGTTTATCAACATTTACGTCTGACCCAACGGGCTAATCCTTTGGCTACAATCCCTGAGGTTCAAGTAATTGATTTTCGGGACTATATCGGACAGAATGAGACGTCAAACTTTACGCCCCCTTTGTTAGAGGCTATCCAAGACCGTCTGGCTAAAAAAGAGCAGGTGGTTCTCATGCTAAACCGCCGTGGTTATTCTAGCTTTGTTATGTGTCGGGAGTGTGGGACTGTGGATACTTGTCCCAACTGTGATATTTCCCTGACCTTGCACATGGATACCAAGACCATGAATTGCCATTATTGTGGTTTTTCAAAGGACATTCCTCAAGTCTGCCCTAACTGTAAGAGTCGCAGCATTCGTTACTATGGGACAGGGACTCAGAAGGCTTATGACGAGCTGACAGAACTCTTTCCTCAAGCCCGTATTTTGCGGATGGATGTGGATACGACGCGTAAGAAAGGTAGCCATCAAGCTCTACTTGACCAGTTTGGTCGAGGGGAAGCAGATATTTTACTAGGTACTCAGATGATTGCCAAGGGATTGGATTTTCCAAATGTGACCTTAGTCGGAGTTCTCAATGCGGATACGGCTTTGAATCTACCAGATTTCCGTTCTTCTGAGAGAACCTTCCAACTTTTGACTCAGGTGGCAGGTCGGGCAGGACGTGCTGAAAAAGCTGGTCAGGTCTTGATTCAGTCTTACAATCCTCAGCACTATGCTATTCGATTTGCCAAGGATCAGGATTACGAAGGCTTTTACGCTTATGAAATGGGAATCAGACGACAACTTGGTTATCCACCTTACTATTTCACCATTGGCATTACCCTTTCTCACAAGAAGGAAGAAGAGGTGATCAAACGTGCTTATGAAGTTATGAACATTTTGCGGTCAGGCTTGTCTGAAACCAGTAACATCCTTGGGCCGACGCCCAAACCCATCGCCCGTACCCACAACCTCTATCATTACCAGATTTTAATTAAATACCGTTTAGAAGATGAGCTGGGGCCGACCCTCAATCAGGTCTTGGCCTTGACTCAAAAACGGGAAAATAGTGAGCTCCGTCTCAGCATTGACCATGAGCCACAGCAATTTTTATAAGAAGGAGAAGATATGACAAAACTAATCTTTATGGGGACACCCGACTTTTCAGCAACAGTCTTAAAAGGACTTTTGACAGATGATCGTTACGAAATTCTAGCTGTTGTAACCCAGCCAGACCGTGCTGTTGGTCGTAAAAAAGTTATCCAAGAAACTCCAGTCAAACAGGCTGCCAAGGAAGCAGGGCTTCCTATTTATCAACCTGAAAAATTATCTGGAAGTCTAGAGATGGAAGCTATTATGAATTTAGGAGCAGATGGAATTGTGACTGCTGCTTTTGGGCAGTTTCTCCCAAGCAAACTCCTTGATAGCATGGACTTTGCGGTCAATGTTCACGCATCACTCCTTCCAAAACATCGTGGTGGTGCTCCAATCCATTATGCCTTGATTCAAGGGGATGATGAAGCTGGTGTGACCATTATGGAGATGGTTAAGGAAATGGATGCAGGAGATATGATTTCTCGTCGCAGTATTCCTATCACGGATGAGGATAATGTCGGTACCTTGTTTGAAAAATTGGCGCTAGTTGGTCGTGATTTGCTTTTGGACACTTTACCGGCTTATATTGCTGGTGACATCAAACCTGAACCGCAGGATCCAAGTCAGGTTACCTTCTCTCCCAATATCCAGCCAGAGGAAGAAAAATTAGATTGGACTAAAAGCAGTCGTCAACTATTCAACCAAATCCGTGGGATGAACCCCTGGCCTGTTGCCCATACTTTCCTTAAGGGTGACCGCTTTAAGATTTATGAAGCGCTACCAGTAGAAGGTCAGGGAAATCCAGGTGAGATCCTCTCTATCGGCAAGAAAGAATTGATTGTCGCAACGGCAGAAGGAGCTCTATCCTTCAAACAAGTGCAACCAGCTGGTAAACCTAAGATGGACATTGCTTCCTTCCTCAATGGAGTTGGACGTACATTGACTGTAGGAGAACGATTTGGTGACTAAAGTAGAAACGGCTAGAAGTTTAGCCCTAGCAGTATTAGAGGATGTTTTTATCAATCAAGCATACTCAAATATCGCCTTAAATAAGCATTTCAAGGGAAGTCAACTTTCGGCAGCAGACAAGGGCTTGGTGACCGAGCTGGTCTATGGAACGGTAGCCCGTAAACTGACTCTGGAATGGCACCTATCCCACTTTATCGAAGACAGAGACCAGTTAGATAGTTGGCTTTATGTTCTGCTTCTCATGAGTGCCTACCAACTCCGCTATTTGGACAAGATTCCAGATCATGCTGTGGTCAATGAAGCAGTAGAATTGGCCAAAGTCCGTAAAAAAGGCAGTGAAAAATTGGTCAACGCTGTCCTTCGCCGTATCTTGCGTGAAGGATGGCCAGATATCACCAGCATCAAACGAAAAAACAAGCGTGACTCCATTGCCTATTCCCTTCCGGTTTGGCTAGTTGCCAAGCTCAAAGAAGAATACGGCGAAGAGCGAGCGCAAGCTATTTTTGAAAGTCTTTTGGTGCGCAACAAGGCCAGTATTCGTGTGACAGACCTGGGACGAAAAGAGGAAATCCAAGCCTTGTTGGAGGCCAGTGACTCATCCTTGTCTCCTTCTGGTCTGGTTAAGGAGCAAGGGCATTTTGCAGAGCATGATTTGTTTGCGGAGGGAGCCATTACCATCCAAGACGAGTCCAGTCAATTGGTTGTGCCAACTCTTGATCTACAAGGTGATGAGCAGGTTCTAGATGCCTGTGCGGCTCCAGGTGGGAAAACAGCCCATATAGCCTCTTATCTTACGACAGGTCAGGTAATTGCTCTGGATTTATATGACCACAAGTTGGACTTAATCCAAGAAAATGCCCAACGTCTAGGGGTTGCAGAACGAGTTCAAACGAAAAAATTGGATGCCAGAAAGGTGCATGAGTTTTTTGGTCAGAATTCATTTGATAAGATTTTGGTGGATGCTCCTTGTTCAGGAATCGGTCTTCTGCGTCGCAAACCAGATATCAAATACAACAAAGAAACGGCAGATTTCGCGTCCTTACAGGAAATTCAGCTAGAAATATTAGGTAGTGTTTGTCAAACACTACGCAAAGGTGGTATAATAACTTATAGTACCTGTACTATTGTCTCAGAGGAGAACTTTCAAGTCGTTCAGGCATTTTTAGAAAGTCATCCCGACTTTGAGCAGGTAAAACTAGAACATGAATGTAAGGATATCGTGAAAGATGGTTGTATTCTCATTACACCTGAATTGTATGGAAGTGATGGATTCTTCATCAGTCAATTTCGTAAGATATCGGATTAGGAAGGAACTAACACATGGAAATTTCATTATTAACAGATGTTGGTCAGAAACGAACAAATAACCAAGACTATGTCAACCACTATGTCAATAGAGCTGGACGTACCATGATTATCCTAGCTGATGGTATGGGAGGTCATCGCGCAGGGAATATCGCTAGTGAGATGGCGGTAACAGACCTAGGTGTAGCTTGGGTAGATACTCAAATCGATACAGTTAATGAAGTACGTGAATGGTTTGCTAACAACCTTGAGATTGAAAATCAAAGGATTAACCAATTGGGACAAAATGAAGCATATAAAGGAATGGGAACAACCCTTGAGGCTGTAGCCATTATTGATAATCAGGCTATCTATGCCCACATTGGGGATTCTCGTATCGGTTTGATTCGTGGAGAAGAATACCACCAGTTAACGAGCGACCATTCTTTAGTCAATGAATTGCTCAAGGCTGGTCAATTGACACCTGAAGAAGCTGCTAGCCATCCACAGAAAAATATTATTACCCAGTCAATCGGTCAAAAAGACGAAATTCAGCCTGATTTTGGAATGATCACTCTTGAGCCGGGAGACTATCTTTTACTCAATAGTGATGGCTTGACAAATATGATTTCAGGCAGTGAGATTTCTGATATTGTAACCAGCGATATTTCTTTGGCAGATAAGGCAGCAACCTTGATTCGTTTTGCCAACAATGCAGGTGGTTTAGACAATATCACAGTTGCCCTTATTGCTGTTAATGAGGAGGCAACAGAATGATCCAAATCGGCAAGATTTTTGCCGGGCGGTATCGGATTATCAAACAAATTGGTCGAGGAGGCATGGCAGATGTCTATTTGGCCAAGGATTTGATTTTGGACGGTGAAGAAGTGGCAGTGAAGGTCCTGAGGACCAACTACCAAACAGATCCTATTGCAGTGGCTCGTTTTCAGCGGGAAGCGAGAGCCATGGCAGATCTGGACCATCCTCATATCGTTCGGATTACAGATATCGGTGAAGAAGAGGGACAACAGTATCTCGCAATGGAATATGTTGCTGGATTAGACCTCAAACGCTATATCAAGGAACATCACCCTCTTTCAAATGAAGAAGCGATTCGAATCATGGGACAAATCCTCTTGGCTATGCGCTTAGCCCATACTCGAGGAATTGTTCACAGGGATTTGAAACCGCAAAATATCCTTTTGACCCCAGATGGGACTGCAAAAGTTACAGACTTTGGGATTGCAGTAGCCTTTGCAGAGACAAGTCTGACTCAGACCAACTCAATGCTGGGTTCGGTTCATTATTTGTCTCCAGAGCAGGCGCGTGGTTCTAAAGCAACTGTGCAGAGTGATATCTATGCCATGGGGATTATTTTCTATGAGATGCTGACAGGTCATATTCCTTACGATGGGGATAGTGCAGTGACCATCGCCCTCCAGCATTTCCAGAAACCACTGCCATCGGTTATAGCTGAAAATCCATCTGTGCCTCAGGCTCTAGAAAATGTTGTTATTAAGGCAACTGCCAAGAAATTGACAGATCGCTACAAATCAGTCGCTGAAATGTATGTGGATTTGTCTAGTAGTTTGTCTTATAATCGTCGCAATGAACCAAAGCTAGTCTTTGACGATGCAACTAAGGCAGATACTAAAACTCTTCCTAAAGTTCCACAAAGTACTCTGACTTCTATTCCTAAAGCTCCGGTACAAGAGGGAAGACCTCAACCTAAGCCTCAGCCTCATCAGACAGAAAAAACGGTACCTAGTTCAAAGCCAACCAAACGTCGTCGTATGAAAGCACGTTATCCAATTTTATTTGCGACCTTCTTGTTGGTTGTGGCATCCTTGGTATGGATTTTATATAGAACGCCCGCTACCATTGCTATTCCAAATGTGGCAGGTCAGACGGTTGCAGAGGCTAAAGAGGCTCTAAAAAAAGCCAATTTTGAGGTTGGTGAAGAAAAATCAGAGGCCAGTGATAAGGTTGAAGAAGGTCGGGTTATTCGTACAGACCCTGAAGCTGGTAAAACACGTAAAGAAGGAACAAAAATTAATTTGATTGTGTCTTCTGGTCAGCAGTCTTTCCAACTTGGAAATTATCTCGGAAGAAAGTCCAGTGATGTAGTGGCAGAATTGAAGGGCAAGAAGGTTCCAGAAAATCTAATTAAGATTGAGGAAGAAGAATCCAACGAAATCGAAGCTGGTACAATCATGAAACAAAGTTTACCGGAAGGAACAACCTATGATCTTAGCAAGGCAACTCAAATAGTTTTGACAGTTGCTAAAAAAGTAAATTCTATTTCAATGCCAAGCTATATTGGTTCTAGCCGAGAATTTGCAGTCAATAATCTTACAGAGATATATGACATTAAAAAAGCTAATATCGAAGTTGTAGAAGTGTCTAAAGCTCCTGAAGGAACTGCTGAGGGGACTGTTGTAGAGCAAAGTCCAAAACCGGGTGAAAAGGTAGATTTGAACACTACTCGTGTTAAAATTTCTATTTATAAAGCAAAACAAACTCGTACTTCTTCAACATCTTCATCCTCATCCTCATCTTCGTCCTCAAGTTCTTCTCGGAAACCTAACGAGCCGGGGAATGCAGAAACCACTCCAACACAAGGAAACTCGCAAGGTAATTCACAACGAGGAGATACTTCCCCAGATAATCCATAGTGATACTAGAATCTTTGTCATGATTTCATGGCAAAGATTTTTTTTGAGTCCAGATTTGTGATAGAATAGAAGGAGTTGATAAAAGGAGGAACGCATGGAAGAATCAAGAGAATTAAATGCCGTCATCGATGTGATTATGTTAGCTGGAACCATTCTTCTTAAAAGTGGCTCAGAGATTCATCGTGTAGAAGATACCATGATCCGTATTGCGCATTCGCAGGGGATTGTGGATTGCAATGTTCTTGCCATGCCAGCCGCTATCTTTTTCTCCATTGAAAATACCAATATTTCGCGAATGAAACGCGTGACTTCCTCTTCTTATAATATTGAAAAAGTCTGTGATGTGAACCAGATTTCTCGTCAGTTAGTAGGTGGAAAGCTTGATTTAGAAACAGCCTTTAAGCAATTGACGGCCTTGCAAGCTCAACCTCTTCCCTATACTAAGTTGCAGGTAACTTTGGCTGCGACCTTTAGTGCTCCTTTCTTTTCAATTATGTTTAGTGGAAATATCTACGACGCACTTGGGGCAGGAGTGGCTACCTTATTTGGTTTTGCCTTTTCCCTCTATGTGGAGAAGTTTATCCGAATTCCCTTTGTAACGGCCTTTGCTGGAGCCTTTGTCTTTGGGATGATTGCCCAGTTTTGGGCTCGCTACACAGGTTTTCCTTCAACGGCAGATTTGATTATAGCTGGTGCTGTTATGCCTTTTGTACCAGGGATTGCCTTGACCAATGCGGTTCGTGATATTATGACCAACCACATAAACTCTGGTATGAGTAAGATGTTTGAATCCCTGCTCATTACCCTTGCTTTAGGGGCGGGAACTTCTGTCGCCTTGGTATTGATGAATTAATATGACACTAACAACCTTTTTATTACAAGCAGTAGCAAGTCTTCTTGCTATTATCACTTTTTTAATTGTACTCAATGTGCAACGCTCTATGCTCTTACCCGGAGGGATTTTGGGCATGGCTGTCTGGCTGATTTATCTCTTGCTCAAGGAACCGACCAATGTTATTGTGGCTACTTTTATTGCAGCCATTATCGGTTCTTGTGTCAGCCAGATTTTGAGTATCCTTTATAAGACCCCTGCTGTAGTCTTTATCTTGGCAATCTTGGCACCTCTGGTTCCGGGTTATCTTTCCTATCGGACAACTGCCTTTTTTGTGATAGGGGATTACAATCATGCCATTGCTAGTGCAACCTTGGTTGTTATGTTGGCTTTGGTGATTTCCATTGGAATGGCTAGCGGAACAGTGATTCTTAGACTTTATTCCTACTTAAGAAAGCAGCATAATGGTTAGAATAATAAGCGACTTGATTTGGTGAATCAAGTCTTTTTTCTCTCTTTTACTGCTATTTGTGATAAAATAGTATAGAACGATTTTTTACAATGAATGATAAAACAGAGGTAAATATGACAATCGGTATTGATAAGATTGGTTTTGCGACCAGTCAATATGTCTTGAAATTACAAGACTTAGCAGAAGCGAGGGGAATTGACCCTGAAAAATTAAGCAAAGGACTCTTGCTCAAGGAATTGAGTATTGCGCCTCTAACTGAGGATATCGTGACCTTGGCAGCTAGTGCAAGTGATTCTATTTTAACTGAGCAAGAAAGACAAGAAATCGATATGGTCATTGTGGCGACTGAGTCAGGAATTGACCAGAGTAAAGCTGCGGCCGTCTTTGTGCATGGTTTGCTGGGCATCCAGCCCTTTACTCGTAGTTTCGAGATTAAAGAAGCCTGCTATGGAGCGACAGCGGCCCTTCATTATGCCAAATTGCATGTGGAAAATTCTCCAGAGTCCAAGGTTTTGGTCATTGCCAGTGATATTGCCAAGTACGGTATTGAAACTCCAGGAGAACCCACTCAGGGTGCTGGCAGTGTGGCCATGTTAATTACACAAAATCCACGCATTATGGCCTTTAATAATGACAATGTGGCTCAGACTCGTGACATCATGGATTTCTGGCGTCCAAATTACTCAACAACGCCTTATGTAAATGGTGTTTATTCTACCCAGCAATACTTGGATAGTTTGAAAACGACTTGGCTTGAATACCAAAAACGTTACCAGCTTACCTTAGATGATTTTGCAGCTGTTTGCTTCCATTTGCCTTACCCTAAATTAGCCTTAAAAGGCTTGAAAAAAATCATGGATAAGAACTTGCCACAAGAGAAAAAAGACCTCTTGCAAAAGCATTTTGACCAGTCTATTCTCTACAGTCAGAAGGTGGGGAATATCTACACAGGATCCCTCTTCCTTGGACTCTTGTCTCTCTTGGAAAATACAGATAGCTTGAAGGCTGGCGATAAAATCGCCCTTTATAGTTACGGAAGTGGGGCTGTAGCTGAGTTCTTCAGTGGTGAATTGGTTAAAGGTTATGAAGCTTATCTGGATAAAGACCGCTTGAACAAACTCAACAAACGTACTGCCCTATCCGTTGCAGACTATGAAAAGGTCTTCTTTGAAGAAGTAGACTTGGATGAAACAAATTCTACCCAGTTTTCTGGCTATGAAAATCAAGATTTTGCCTTGGTTGAAATTGTTGACCACCAACGCCGTTATAGCAAGGTTGAAAAATAATGAAGATAAGTTGGAATGGATTTTCTAAAAAATCATACCAAGAGCGCCTCGAGTTGTTACAAGCTCAGGCGCTCCTTAGTCCTGAGAAGCAAGTGAGTTTGGAGCAGGATGAACAGATAAGTGTGACTGTGGCAGACCAGCTGAGTGAGAATGTGGTGGGAACTTTTTCTCTGCCTTATTCGCTGGTTCCAGAGGTCCTTGTCAATGGTCAGGAATACACAGTTCCCTATGTGACAGAAGAACCGTCCGTGGTTGCTGCGGCCAGCTATGCAAGTAAAATCATCAAGCGAGCAGGTGGCTTTACTGCTCAGGTTCATCAGCGCCAGATGATTGGGCAGGTAGCTCTTTATCAAGTTGCTGAACCTGAACAAGCTCAAGAGAAGATTACAAACAAAAAGACTGAGCTCTTGGAACTTGCCAATCAGGCCTATCCTTCTATCGTCAAACGTGGAGGTGGGGCGCGTGATTTGCATGTAGAGCAGATAAAAGGCGAAACTGACTTTCTCGTTGTTTATCTCCATGTCGATACCCAGGAAGCCATGGGTGCTAATATGCTCAACACCATGCTGGAAGCCTTGAAACCAGTCTTAGAAGAACTCTGTCAGGGACAGAGTCTCATGGGGATTCTGTCAAACTACGCGACCGATTCTCTGGTGACAGCAAGCTGTCGCATCGCCTTTCGTTACTTGAGCCGCCAGAAGGACCAAGGACGAGAAATTGCGGAGAAAATAGCTTTAGCTAACCAGTTTGCGCAGGCTGATCCTTATCGTGCAGCTACTCACAATAAAGGGATTTTTAATGGTATTGATGCCATTTTAATTGCTACTGGTAATGACTGGCGTGCCATCGAATCCGGGGCCCATGCCTTTGCCAGTCGAGATGGACATTACCAAAGTCTTAGTCAATGGACGCTGGACCTTGAAAGAGAAGAATTGGTGGGCCAGATGACCCTGCCCATGCCTGTAGCGACCAAGGGTGGTTCAATTGGTCTCAACCCTCGTGTAGCTCTCAGTCATGAACTACTGGGGAATCCTTCTGCCAAAGAATTAGCCCAGATTATCGTGTCTATCGGGCTTGCCCAAAATTTTGCTGCCCTCAAAGCCTTGGTGAGTACAGGGATTCAGCAAGGCCACATGAAATTGCAGGCTAAATCCTTAGCTCTCCTAGCAGGTGCCAGTGAGGCCGAAGTTGTTCCCCTAGTCGAGCGCCTCATCGCAGATAAAACCTTTAACCTAGAGACAGCCCAGCGTTATTTAGAAAACTTAAGATCATAAAAAACTCAGACGAATTGGTCTGAGTTTTCTTGTGCTTAAATACTTTTTCCAGGTAATAGAGTAACTGGTAAGAAGTAGCCTGTTGTCGCAACTTCCTTACCTTCGATCTTCTGCAAGAGAAGATCAACAGTGAGGCAGGCAATCTCTTGCAAAGGTTGCTTAATTGTTGTCAAATGAGGGTAGTAGTTCTCGATAAAATAGGTCCCATCGTAGCCGATGACTTTGAGCTCTTCAGGAACAGAAATGCCTAGTTCTTGAGCAATTTTAATGACCAGAATAGCTGTCAAATCATCTGAAGCAAAAATGGCATCTGGTTTTTGACGAGTCAAGATATTCTTGATTTCCATTTCTTTTCTGACAGGAGAAAAGTCACTGGAAACATTGATAATAGGAGCTTTGGGGAGTACGGATGCAAAACCAGCGTGACGTAGTCCAGTTGGCGAATTGGAATTGTCATTCCCTGTAATCATAATGATAGACTGGGCGCCTGTCTTAACCAAGGTCTGGGCAGCAAGAACCCCACCAGCATAGTTGTCAGAGGAAACGACAGGAATATCTGGAGACAGGTTCCGGTCAAAGGAAATAATCGGTGCTGTCACGCGATTGTAGTCTTCGATTCCCAAGTTGTGACTACCCGAAATGATGCCGTCCACCTGATTGGCTTCCAACATTTCGATGTATTCGCGTTCCTTTTCAGAATCGTGCTCACTGTTGCAGATGATGGTCTTATAACCATTTTTGAAGAGTTGGTGCTCCAGCTTATCAATCAATTCTGCATAGAAAACATTGGAAATATTGGGGAAAATCAAGCCGATTAACTTAGCTGATTTTCCTTGCAGACTGCGAGCCAGGTTGTTGGGCTTATAGCCCAATTCCCGCATGGCTTCATTAACCTTTTGAATGGTTTTTTCAGATAGATAGCCTTTTTTATTGATAACCCGAGAAACGGTAGTAGGACTGACGCCTGCAAGTTTGGCGACATCAGTTAGTTTTGCGACCATAATCTAATTCATAGTAAGTTCCAGTTGGGTTTCCAGATTTAATCAGGATACCATTTTGGTCCTCATGTGGGAAGACACGACCAGAAAATACTTTTTCTCCTTTATTGATGAAAATTTCAAAGACAGAGTTATCGATGAAGATTGTAGCAGTAGCAGCCTGATTCTCGATTGGGCAAGAACGAATAGTTCCAAATTCTTGGGCATACTGTTCACCAGCCTGGCTACGATCTACTGTCACTTGACCATTTACAAGGTCAAAGTTGATGGAAAGTCCCTTGCCTTCTTTATCAGCAAGTAAGACAATCTCGCTCTGGCTATTGGCTTCCAAGTTGAGTTCAAGTTCGTAAGTGTTCTTGGTTTGGGCACGGTTTGAGAAAGGTTCTTCAGAAGCACGAAGGTCCTTGATAGCTGCGACTGGATATTGGTAGAGTTTGCCGTCTTTGATAGTGAGTTCCTTGACCAAAGAGAAGGTTCCTTGGTGGTCAAAACGGTCAGATGGATATGAAACATCAGGCAAGCCAAGCCAGCTAACAGCTAGAGCGCGTCCATCAGGAGCGTTGAAGGCTTGAGTTGCATAGGCTTCGAAACCATAGTCCATGTTTTGAAGTTGAGACACATCTACCATTTTGGCATTTTCAGGGTCAAAGGAAGCCCCAATCTTATACATATTTGGAAAGATATTATCGTAGTCTAGAACCTTCTTATCCAATCCTTGTGGGCAGTAGAGAAGGACAGGTTGTTCCTCTACAAAGACCAGATTTGGGCATTCCATCATGTAGGCAGTACGGTCGTTAGCAAAGTCAAGATCGCCAACAGCTTGCCAGTTTGTGTAGTCGTTGTCAACAGCCTTGTAGAGACGGACGAAGCCTTTTTTCTTCAAGTCCTGTCCACCAACGATAGCATAATATTGCCCCTTAAAGTTAAAAATTTGCGGGTCGCGGAAGTGGTCAGTAGAGTCTGCTGGTTGGTCAATCAAGATCTTGTCAATCTTCGTAATCTTGCCATCCTTGTCCATCAAAGCACCGATTTGGTACGGGTGACGGATCCAGTTTTCATCGCGGACATTTCCTGTATAAAATAGGAACAAGTTATCGCCAAACTGCATGGCAGAACCAGAGTAGGCACCGTGGCTATCTAATGGAGTATCTGGTAAAACTTTGATTCCAGTTTCTTTAAAGTGAATCAAATCATCACTTTCTAGCTGTGCCCAAGATTTTAAACCGTGGGCTGCACCAAAAGGAAAATTCTGGTAAAAGAGGATCCACTTGCCATCAAAGTAAGAAAAGCCATTTGGGTCGTTGAGAAGTCCTGTTTTTGGCTCAACATGGTAATGAGTATGCCATGGAGATTGTGCCATATTTTTCTTTATATTTTGAATTTCTTCTTGCGTCCAATCTTCATAGGGTCTATAACGACGCTCAGTTGTCCATTCCATTCATTCATTCCTCCAAAAATCTTATCACTTTTAATAGTAACCGTTTTCGATTAAAAATGCAAGCCTTTTATGTTAAAAAAGAGAAAAAACTGCCAAACGTTTATCATAAATCAAAAGCAGGAAATCAATCATCTATCTGCAGAAAATTGAAAGAAAGTGAAATAAAATCCTTTTTAACTCAGATTTTAAACTATTTTTTTAAAGAACACTTTCATAAAACTCTCACAATATATCAAAACAAAGGACCTTACTCTAAGAAACAAATATTTTTTCTGCAAAACGCTTGACATATTTTTGAAACATGATAAAATAAAAGTCGTAGGGCGAATAAAATCGCTTTCAAACACTTTACAAAATTTTATATAAGGAGATTTTTGCAAATGAACAATCAGGAAATTGCAAAAAAAGTCATCGATGCCTTGGGCGGACGTGAAAATGTCAACAGTGTAGCTCACTGTGCGACTCGTCTTCGTGTCATGGTTAAAGATGAAGGAAAAATCAATAAAGAAGTGATTGAGAACTTGGAAAAAGTTCAAGGTGCTTTCTTTAACTCAGGTCAATACCAAATCATCTTTGGTACAGGTACAGTTAACAAAATGTACGATGAGGTTGTTGCACTTGGCTTGCCAACATCATCTAAAGATGACATGAAAGCAGAAGCCGCGAAACAAGGGAACTGGTTCCAACGTGCTATCCGTACTTTCGGTGACGTTTTCGTTCCAATCATCCCAGTTATCGTAGCGACAGGTCTCTTCATGGGTGTGCGTGGTCTCTTGACTGCTCTTGGAATGACACTTCCAGCTGATGTGACAACTTACACTCAAATATTGACAGATACAGCCTTTATCATCTTGCCAGGTTTGGTTGTGTGGTCAACCTTCCGTGTATTCGGTGGAAATCCTGCAGTTGGTATCGTTCTTGGTATGATGCTTGTTTCTGGCTCACTTCCAAATGCTTGGGCAGTCGCTTCAGGTGGTGAAGTAACAGCTATGAACTTCTTTGGTTTCATTCCTGTTGTTGGTTTGCAAGGTTCTGTTCTTCCAGCCTTCATCATCGGGGTTGTCGGAGCTAAATTTGAAAAAGCTGTCCGCAAGGTTGTTCCAGATGTGATTGACCTCTTGGTAACGCCATTCGTGACACTTTTGGTTATGTCTATCCTTGGGCTCTTTGTTATCGGACCAGTCTTCCACGTTGTTGAAAACTACATCCTTATTGGTACAAAAGCAATTCTTGGCTTGCCATTTGGTCTTGGTGGTTTCTTGATTGGTGGGGTTCACCAATTGATTGTCGTGTCAGGTGTGCACCACATCTTCAACTTGCTTGAAGTGCAATTGCTTGCTGCTGACCATGCTAATCCATTCAACGCGATCATCACTGCGGCTATGACAGCCCAAGGTGCTGCGACTGTTGCGGTTGGTGTTAAAACTAAAAATCCAAAACTGAAAACACTTGCTTTCCCAGCTGCTCTTTCTGCCTTCCTCGGTATTACAGAGCCTGCTATCTTCGGGGTGAACTTGCGTTTCCGTAAACCATTCTTCCTTTCATTGATTGCTGGTGCAATCGGTGGTGGATTGGCTTCAATCCTTGGACTTGCTGGTACTGGTAGTGGTATCACTGTCATCCCTGGTACAATGCTTTATGCAGGTAATGGACAACTTCCACTATACCTTCTTATGGTAGCTGTATCATTTGCACTTGGTTTTGCTCTTACTTACATGTTTGGTTATGAGGATGAAAAAGAAGTTGCTACTGAAGTAGAGACAGAACGTTTGGTCCAAGAAGAAACAACTGGTAACATTCCAGCAGCTCTTCAAAATGAAACACTTGTAACTCCTATTGTCGGTGATGTTGTAGCTCTTGCTGATGTCAATGACCCAGTCTTCTCAAGCGGAGCTATGGGCCAAGGTATCGCTGTGAAACCAAGTCAAGGTGTAGTATATGCACCAGCTGATGCTGAAGTCTCAATTGCCTTTCCAACAGGACACGCTTTTGGTTTGAAAACAACTGATGGTGCTGAAGTTTTGATCCACGTTGGTATCGACACTGTAACAATGAACGGTGAAGGTTTTGAAGCAAAAGTTGCTCAAGGTGACAAGGTTAAAGCTGGCGATGTTCTTGGAACATTTGATTCAAACAAAATCGCTGCAGCTGGTCTTGATGATACAACAATGGTTATCGTTACAAACACAGCTGACTACGCTTCAGTAGCTCCAGTCGCAACAGGTTCAGTTGCTAAGGGGGATGCTGTTATTGAAGTGAAAATCTAATACTCTTCGAAAATCAAATTCAAACCATGTCAGCTTCGCCTTGCCGTAGATATATGTAACTGACTTTGTCAGTCTTATCTACAACCTCAAAGCATTGCTTTGAGCAACCTTCGGCTAGCTTCCTAGTTTGCTCTTTGATTTTCATTGAGTACAATATTCCCTCTCAAAATGAAAACGAACAAATGACATGTTTGTTCGTTTTTGCTTGAATGGTAAGATTTACAGAGGAAAATCTAAAAAATAGAGAAATTTAGCCTTTCGAAATATGCTATAATAAAGAAAATAAAAACAAGAGGTTTATCATGACAAAATTATATGGAAGCTTGGAAGCGGGCGGTACAAAGTTTGTCTGTGCTGTCGGTGATGAAAACTTTAACGTTGTAGAAAAAACACAATTTCCAACAACAACTCCAATCGAAACAATCGATAAAACCATTGAGTTCTTCTCGAAATTCGATAATCTTGCTGGTCTTGCAGTTGGTTCATTTGGTCCGATTGATATTGATAAAAACTCAAAAACTTATGGCTTTATCACGACGACTCCAAAACCAAACTGGGCAAATGTGGACTTGCTTGGTGCCCTTCGTCGTGCCCTAAACGTGCCAATGTACTTCACTACAGACGTAAACAGCTCTGCTTATGGTGAAGTGGTTGCCCGTAACAATGCTGGTGGCCGTATCGAAAACTTGGTTTACTACACAATCGGTACAGGTATCGGTGCAGGTGTCATCCAACGTGGCGAGTTTATCGGTGGTGTGGGTCACCCTGAGATGGGTCATTACTATGTGGCTAGACACCCAATGGATATTGAAAAAGAGTTTAAGGGTGTTTGTCCTTTCCATAAGGGATGTCTGGAAGGCTATGCAGCTGGTCCAAGTTTGGAAGCTCGTACAGGTGTTCGTGGGGAAAATATTGAACTCAACAACCCTGTTTGGGATGTTCAAGCCTACTATATCGCTCAAGCTGCGGTTAATGCGACAGTGACTTTCCGCCCAGACGTGATTGTCTTTGGTGGAGGGGTCATGGCTCAACAACACATGCTGGACCGTGTCCGTGAGAAATTTACATCTCTTCTCAACGGCTACCTACCAGTACCAGATGTGCGTGACTATATCGTGACGCCAGCAGTTGCAGGAAATGGTTCTGCCACGCTTGGGAACTTTGTCCTTGCAAAAGAAGTTTCAAAATGAAACACAAAATCCGCTTGGGAAACCAAACGGATTTTTTACATGTCAAAGCATTTGCCAGAAAAAGTCGATAATATAGGTCAGACCGTAGGTATAAACCACGAGGGTAAATGGCTTGGTCAGAATGATGATGGTCATATAGCGCTTGAAACTCATCTTGGTCAGGGCAGCCAGCATACAGAGAAAGTCAGCTGGACTAATGGGCCAAATCATCATAAAGATAAAGAAACGGTCAAAACGATTGCCCTTATCCAACCAACCGATATACTTGTCATAGGTACGCTTGCTGACGACAGACTGGACAAAGGCGGCCCCATAGAGGCGCACCAGATAAAAGATAATGGCACAGCCAATGACAATGCCGATATAGTTGTAGATAGTCCCGATGATGTGACCGTAGATAAAGACGCCAGCCACCGAGGTCAAGGCCCCAGGAATGATAGGGACGACCGTCTGTAAAATCTGTAAAAAGATAAAGAGAGGTGGCCCCCAGATACCTGCCTGCTGGATAAAGGCAGAGAGGGTTTCCTTAGACTGTAAAATCCCAGCCTGATAAGCCCAAATACAGAAAATCAAACTCCCAACCCCACCGACAATCGATGAGATATTGATAACTTGCTGTAAAAGGGGAGAAACTGCTTTCATTTGTTTATCCTGTGACATGTAAACTCCTCATAGATAGTATAACTCTACTATACCATATTTTGGAGGAGAAAGGGGGAATGAGTGTTTTTGCTGAGAAATAGATGGGAATACAGGTCTTCGAGACTTAGAATAGGTTCGTTTGCTAAGGTTTATATGTATTCTGGGTTTGGAATAACCGTAACTCCATAAATTTATAAGCAATCTACGTTTCAAATAGCTTATCTGAGAAAGTTTTGAGGTCTTCGAACTTTCGAATGGTCTTCTTTCCTAAAGTTTAAATGTATTCTAAAGCTAGAAGAGTTAAAATCTATAAATAGTAAGAGTCTCTATCTGATGGGCGGTATGTATGTGTAGTCAGATAGGGATTTTTTAATTTGGAAATGTCTGATTTGTCCTGAAAAGTACATTTTAGATGGAAATAATGACAGTTGAGCGGATGGGGGTTAAAATGGTTTGGGGAACTGTTAGAATGAATGCATCAACTTAAAGGAGAAAAATTGATGAAGAAAGTTAAAGATGATGAGGAGAGTATGCTATCGACACTTCCTTTATGGGGGCTTCTATTTTTGGTCTGTGCATTGTTTCAAGTCTTTGTATTTAAGGATAGACCTTTGATTCAACCTGATAGACAAGGAAGCGTTGTAAAAACAGATCAAGAACAGGTCTATCTTCCAGAACTAATCCACTCTTGGTTTGATAAAGAAAAAACTAAATAATTTGTTAAATAGAAAGGATATCATCATGACAAAAACATACGCTATTCGCCCGCTTAGTTACAGCAACTTTACCAATCGTGAGTTTGAAAGCCTGATGATGGATACTCATCAAAGTTTGGCCACTTTTTCTAAGGCAAACAAGGATGAAGCTATGTATTCCAAACATTTGGAACCCTTCAAGACCAAGTTGGATGATTTTCAAGCTCAACTTGCGGCGGTGGAGACGAAAGAGTCTAGCAATCTAACAGAAGTCGATCGCAATCGTGATAGTGCCTTGGTCGGTCTCTTTACCCTTCATAGAGGATTTGCGAAGATTAAGGATACCAAGCTCAAAGAAGCTCATGAAACTCTGAAACCAGTCTTTGCCAAGTATAAGGATATCACTAAGCACAGCAATGATGTGGAAACGGCAGAAATCAAGAGCCTGCTCAAAACACTTAGTGAAACACCCTATCATGAGGCAGTTACCAGCCTAGGACTGACACCCATGCTGATGGCGGTAGTCAATGCTCAAGAGGAATATGACCAAGTAGAGAGTAAGGCGCGTGCTTCTAAGTCTGCCAAGGAAGTTGGCAAGACCAGACAACTCCGTACCGAACTTTCAACTAGCTACGACCTCTTTATGCGCTATACTGCAGCCAGTGCAGAAGCCTATCCTGAAAAGGAACACCTGACCCAACTCCTCAAGGAACTCAATAGCATCCGAGACAGCAAACGCCGTCTCATCACTAGCAGCAAGAAAGATAAAAAGACCAAACCAGCAGAACCATCCCAAGCAGCAGGATAAAGACAACCCCTTAGAAGTGGATTTCTAAGGGGATTTTTGTGGATTCGTGGATGATTTATATATTAACAAAATTGTAGAAAAATAAATAATAGTTAATAAATAAGTTGTTTAAATTCTGGATAGAATCAATAGTTTATTTAATACCTAAATGTTGGAAGTTAAAAAGAAAAAGATTAGTTTTTATAGTCTTTTTAAAAGCATTGCACTAAATATTGTGGTTTATTCTATTTTTTCAAAAAATAAACACTATATATAGAAAAACAATATTGCTTTTTTGTTTTTGTTTGGTATAATATGAATTGTAGAAAAAAGACGTCAGTGGGCGCTGACGACTAGTTAGAGATGGTGAATTTCAAAATGCGATATGGAGCACTATTTCAAAAATTCTCTTTTATTCTAACACTAAATAAAAGAAATGTAAATCTCATTTTGATAATTTTCTTTTTTCTACAAAATATAGAAAAAAGAGGTACATATTATAAGAATATCAAACTTATTAAATAGAGAATCAATCCAAGTAGGATTAGATTTTGTTGATATAGATACATCAAAGGATGTTAGATTGTTTGTAGATCCATTGCTTTTACCAGATCGGTTTAGGGATATTGCTAATGATTTTGTAAAAACAGTTTATAAAGTTTACGATAATGGTAATAAATCAGATGCATTACAACTATTTTCACACTCTAAAGAATGTAATGCTATCCACTTTGGATATTCTGAGAGTAACTCCAAAGGGACAGGTGTTTCAATGAAGATGCTTGATCAATTTTTTGGGTATGTCTATCAGTCGGTAGATAAAATCAAAGAAAAATTACTCACACCTATAGCGATGCCGATTTTTGTAAAGAGTTTTTCAGAAGATAGGATGTCTGATTTGTTAGTAAGTTTATTAAAAAAAGAATTGATTTTATATTCTTTAGAACAAGCTCGATTACACGGTTTAAAAATCAGTAATGAAGTACAACGTTTTGATTATTGGGATTACGAGAGTCATGAGTGGGCTACCTTTGAAAGCCAGTATGTCCTAGCTCCTAATGAAAATGGTGTAGAGGAACTTCTTATCTTAGTTCCGAAGTCTGTTGTAAGTAAAAGATTTCTAGTAAATCCTTCTAGATATATTTCAGTAATTTTTCAACACTTGCAGTTGATGGAAAAGTACCAAAGGACTAATGGTACACCAAAATCTCAAAAAGAATTACGAGAATCAGAGATAGTAGCAAATTATCAAAAGGATAAAGATAAAAACTACATCTTAGATATGACATTATTATCACCTGAATACTATGAAGCTTATTATGATAATGCAATTAGGTTTAGTGATAATAAATCACTTAATGATGAGGAATTAATAGAAATTCTAACTAAATAAGTGATTGAAATTGAATAGTGCTCACAGAGAAGGAGTAAATCCTTCTTTTTTTATTATTTTTATAACATTTATAAAACTGATTCATGTTATACTATATATTAGTAGATTTACATTGGAGAATTAAAATGAAATCAACAATTGATAAAATTAATAAATTTCGAGATGATCGTGATTGGAGAAAATTTCATAATGAAAAAGATTTAGCTATTTCAATTTCAATCGAAGCGAGTGAACTTTTGGAATTATTTCAATGGAAGGAGTCCAAAGAGGTCACCAACAAATCATTGGGAAGAATAAAAGAGGAACTAGCTGATGTTCTAATTTATAGCTTTATGTTGGCAGATAATTTACAGTTAGATGTAGAAAAGATTATTGAAGATAAATTAGTTGATAATAATCGGAAATATCCTGTAAAGCTAAGTAAAGGGAATAATAAAAAATATACTGAGTTGGAGAAATAATGGTTAAAATAAAAAGTCCAATTGTAAGAGAGATAGAGTATTCAAGCAGTTCACTGGTAAATCTTAAAAGTCAACTTAAATCTAGTGAAAATAAAAATGATATAAAATTTTTATTTGATTATCCAGTTGTTTATATTGTTAACGATGAGAAGAATAACCAATTTAGTGTATATGTAGGAGAAACAGCTAATATAATTCGGCGAACTAGTCAACACTTAACAGATGATATAAAGAAAGAAAACAGAGATGATTGGAGAGATTTTGCAACATCTTCGACAACGAAGATGTTTATAATTGGTCACAATCATTTTAATAAGTCTTTAACTCTGGACATAGAAAATCGTTTAATGCTTTATCTTTCAAGTGTTGGTAATGTTATAAGAGTACAAAATAGAAAAGAAAATCCTCAAAATGAATATTATACATCCAACGAATTAGATTCAATTTTTTCAAAAATTTGGCGTTCACTGAGAAAAAGGAATCAGTCTTTATTTCCGATTGAGAGTATTGTTCGAAATTCAGCAATTTTTAAAGCATCTCCCTTTCATAAATTAACTGAAGAACAAATCGAAGCTAAAAATACTATTATTAATAAAATAATTGCTTCTATTAGTAAAGGTCAAGAAGGGACTCTTATCCTGGTTAAAGGAGAAGCTGGAGCAGGGAAAACAGTTTTAATGAGTTCGTTGGTAGATGATTTATTAAATTCTGAAGATATTTCATTTATTAAAGATAATAATTACATTAATCTTGTTGTAAATCATAATAATCAATTAAGTGTATATAAAGAAATTGAAAGAAAACTAAATTGGAATAGTGGCTCTACTTTGGAAGTAGCGATGAAGCCTACTCAATTTTTAAATGCCTTGAGAAAAGAAAAGATTAAAGCAGGAGTGGTTATAGTTGACGAAGGGCATTTACTGCTTACCGCGAAAAATCAAGCATATCTTGGAGGAAATCATTTAAATGATTTATTAGCACAGTCCAAAGTAGTTGTTTTGGTTTATGATGATAAACAGATTATGAATAAATCTCAAATATGGACTGATAATACATTTTTTGAATTGGAGCATGAGGCTAATCTGGAAGGAAATTTAATTGAATTACGTAATCAAATGAGAATAAAAGCAAATCCTGAAACTGTCAATTGGATTAGAAGTATTATTGATGATTGTGAAATCAAAAAATTAACAAAAGATAAGCAATATGATATTAGAATTTTTGATTCTCCTTTTGAACTACAAAAAGCTATTAAGTTAAAGAATAAAGATCAAAAACTAGGTATTTCTAGATTAGTTGCAACATATGATTGGCCTTATGTTGAAGAGAAGAAGAAGGTGGAGAAGATAGAAGATTCAAAATGGTTTGTAGAAATTGATGATTGGAAAGCACCTTGGAATCAACAATTAAAGCCAACGAAGGAAGAAGCTAAATTCTCCTGGATAGAACAATCTCAGACAATTAATGAAATAGGATCTACGTTCACAGTTCAGGGTTTTGACTTGAATTATGTAGGTGTTATTATCGGACCTTCTGTGAAGTATGGAAACGGCAAAGTTATTTATGAAATTTCTGAAAGTAAAAATAAGGGAGCTGTTCAAAATCGTAAACTTGCAAATGGTGAAAAAGTAAATTATGGCGAAAGACTGTTGAGAAATGAACTGAATGTTTTGTTAACACGTGGTGTAAATGGTTTATATATTTATGCAGTTGATGAAAAATTAAGGGAGGCTCTGAATAAAGCAATAAAATAAAATTCTCTTAGCCAATATCTTCTTTAATACCAGCATTCCAACCACGGTCATCATTCTCAAAAAGAACCGCACCAATCGTGATGTCAACTTTATCGATGCTTCTAAGGAGTTTGATAAGGGGAAAAACCAGAATATCATGACGGATGCTCATATCGAGAAGATTTTGGAAGCCTACAAGTCTCGTGAGGAGATTGATAAGTTTGGCCATCTAGCAAGCTATGAAGAAATCGTCGAAAATGACTATAACCTCAATATCCCTCGCTATGTAGATACCTTTGAGGAAGAAGAAGTCGAACCCCTGACAGATATCGTCAGCAAGATTAACACGACAAATGAAGCAATCCAAAACCAAACCGCTTCTCTACTTGAAATGCTCGGTCAACTACATGGAACAACACCAGAAGCCGATGCTGAACTCAAAGAGTTTTTGAAAGAGTTTGAAGGGTGATAAGCGTGATTGATTCGCTCATATTCCGCTCATAATTCGCTCATTTTTAAGATATAACTTTGTTTCCATATTTCCGGGGACCTAGTAGAAAGTAAGGAGAAATATGGGAAACAACAACCAACGTGCCCTTTGCCAACAACTCTGGGCTAGAAACAAATACCTTGTCTTGAGCCATTCCAGCAATATTTACAATGAGATTCGCCAATATCTCAAGCAAGAAGTGGTGGAGGTGAGTCAGGTTCAAGAGATGATTGACCGAGCTTGTCAAATCCCAGAACATAGGGGTCAGGTTTGTAATGCCTTTCAGCATATTTGGGGCTATTTTAAAAAGAAAGCGACAGATGCTGAGCGCAAGGACTACATGATCCTGCTGGATCGCTACCGCTTTGGTCAGGCTTCCAAGGAAGATGTAATCGCTAAGACTCGAGACTTGCTTGATTGCTATCCAAATACCTACTTGCAACATTCGACTTTACTGAAAGGAGACTCCCATGAGACTTTGGCATGAGACTTTGATTTCACAACTTCCCCGGCCTCAACTTTTGGGGCAACATCGAGAGTGTTGCGCCCTGCGTGGCAATGGTTGGGGCAGAAAGCATGCGACGGTGGATTATGTCTTTACCCACTCGCCCTATCGTCTCTATGCCTATCATCGCTTGATTATGGAGGAGATGGCTGACCGTGGCTACAATGTCAGTCCAGAGTGGTTGGATAAAAACTATCGTGGTAAGACCTGCCCTACTTATCAAGAATTAGTAGAGGAAAAGTTGACTAGTCCTATATACAGCGAACATGACGCAACCTACTATGAGGAGTGTCTGGCAAATCTCCGAGAGAAGGGGATAGAGCTGGAATAATAGTAAGGATTGCCTTCAATTTATAACTCTTCTCGTATTTTTTCGAATAATAAAGATGAGACCTTTGGAATTTTTCTAAGGTCTTCTTTTTATGAATGTTAGGATTTACTTTTAATAACTTTTAAGTTATAATTAAATTAGAAAGAGGTTGCTAGGTGCATACGATTTACTTCTATAAGGACAAAAATGGAAATGAGCCAGTCTTGGATTATATGAGAGAATTGGCCTGTCGTAAAAGTAAGGATAGCCGCATCAAACTCAATAAACTAAATGACTATATCGAGTTACTTAGTCAGCAAGGGACCAGAGCTGGGGAACCTTATATGAAACACTTGGAAGATGAGATATGGGAACTAAGACCTTTGAGAGATCGAATTTTATTTGTAGCGTGGCTTGATGGTAGTTTTGTTCTTTTACATCATTTTGTCAAAAAGACTCAGAAAACTCCTAGAAGAGAAATTGAAAAAGCCAAGCGTGAACTGAAGGACTTAAAAGAAAGAGGGGTAAGTGATGAAGAATAGTGCTATTGGGAGTAACTGGAAGGATGTCCGATCTGAACTCTTTACCAAGGATGAAATTCTTGAAAGTGATATGCGAGTGGCTATCATGAGTGAGTTGATTGAAGCCAGACATGAGCAAGGAATCAGCCAGAAAAAGCTAGAGGAACTCAGTGGAGTGAGCCAGCCTGTCATAGCTAGGATGGAAACAGGAAAGACAAGTCCTCAGTTGGATACAGTCTTGAAAGTTTTAGCCAGTTTAGGAAAGACACTAGCAGTCGTCCCACTTGAACAGAGAAAGAGTTGATAGGAAGAAGTTGGAAAACTTTAACAAATTTAACAGTTATAGTGCCTCAAGTGTATAATATAGAAAAATTATGCTTTATTTATATCAAGTGCGAACGAAGTGAGCTTTTAGCGGATATTTCCCGCTATAGTGGTATTCTAGATAATAATTTATTATTATCTAGAACGGAATTTTTGAGACATTCTGGCTCAAAAATTAGGGATGAAATTACGAAGTGAGTTGCTCCCGTCCGCACTTTTCAGGGAAATATCAGAATTACAAAAGAAAAATCAACCTATAGTCTTTTCTAATAACAAGTCATAGTCACTTATAAGAATTACTAATAACACGTTTGAAGAGCCTAACTGCAATAGAGCTATAAAACAAGATATACAAAGGATTTGAGGCATGTGTCTCAAGTCTTTTTCTTTTGTCTAAAATAGAGGTATAGTTTCAAACTATATCAAAGCCTAATTTTTTACAATTATACAGATGATTTCTTTTCTGTTAAGATAGTTTCAACAACAAATTTTGGAGGACACATCATGTCAACTACAATCATCGGTTTCCCTCGTTTGGGCGAATTCCGCGAATTAAAATTTACAACTGAAAAATACTTTAGAAAAGAAATCTCAGAAGAAGAACTCTTGGCAGCCGCAAAAGACTTGCGTGCTAAACACTGGAACATTGTCAAAGAAAAAGGCATCACTGAAATTCCATCAAATGACTTTTCTCACTATGACAACTTCCTAGATGCAGCTTTCCTTTTCAACGTGGTGCCTGCTTCAGTTCAAAACTTGGACTTGTCTGACCTTGAGCGCTACTTCGCTTTGGGTCGTGGTTACCAAGGAGAAAAAGGAGACGTTCGCGCCCTTCCAATGAAGAAATGGTTCAACACCAACTACCACTACATCGTTCCTAAATTTGAAAAAGACACTCAAGTAAAATTGGCAGGTCACAAGATTTTTGATGAGTTCCAAGAAGCGAAAGAGCTTGGATTGAACACTCGCCCAGTCCTTGTAGGTCCATTCACTTTCCTTCAATTGTCAGACTTTGAAGAAGGTGTGAAAGCAGAAGATTTCGTAGACAGCTTAGTAGTTGCTTACCAAGAAGTTTTTGCTAAATTGGCTGAACTTGGTGCGACTCGTATCCAATTGGATGAAGCTGCTCTTGTAAAAGATTTGACAGCTGAAGAAAAAGCCCTCTTCTTGAACATCTACAACAAGCTTTTGGCTGATAAAAAAGGTCTTGAAGTCTTACTTCAAACATACTTCGGAGACGTTCGTGATGTTTACGCTGACCTTGTGAAATTGCCAGTAGATGCTATTGGTCTTGACTTCGTTGAAGGTAAGAAAACTCTTGAATTGGTTAAAGGTGGCTTCCCAGCTGACAAGACTCTTTATGCAGGTATTGTCAATGGTAAAAACATCTGGCGTAACAACTATGAAAAGAGCTTGGCTGTTCTTGAGCAAATTCCAGCTGAAAACATTGTCTTGACAAGTTCATGCTCACTTCTTCATGTGCCATTTACAACTGCTAATGAAGAATTTGAACCAGCTATCTTGAACCACTTTGCATTTGCGGTTGAAAAATTGGATGAGATTCGTGATTTGGATGCTATCCGCAATGGCCAAGGTGAAGAAGCACTTGCAGCTAACAAAGAACTCTTTGCTACTGAGCGTGTGGGTGAAAATGCTGAACTTCGTGCGCGTATCGCTGGCTTGACAGACGCAGACTACACTCGTTTGCCAGCCTTTGCAGAACGTGAAGCTATCCAAGAAGAAGCTTTCAAACTTCCAGCTCTTCCAACAACAACTATCGGTTCATTCCCTCAAACAAAAGAAGTTCGTGCGAAACGTTTGGCTTACCGTAAAGGTGAATTGTCTCAAGAAGAGTACGATGCTTTCCTTGCTGAAACAATTGACGAATGGATCAAATGGCAAGAAGATATCGACTTTGATGTCCTTGTTCACGGTGAATTTGAGCGTAACGACATGGTTGAGTACTTCGGTCAAAACTTGTCAGGTTACCTCTTCTCTAAAAATGGTTGGGTACAATCATACGGTATGCGTGGAGTTAAACCACCAATCATCTGGGGTGATGTAACTCGTCTTAACCCTATCACTGTGAAATGGTCTAGCTATGCACAAAGCCGTACAAACAAACCTGTTAAAGGTATGTTGACTGGACCTGTTACCATCCTCAACTGGTCATTCCCACGTGAAGACATCTCTATCAAGGATTCAACTCTTCAAATCGCCCTTGCTATCAAGGATGAAGTGCTTGACCTTGAAGCTGCTGGTGTGAAAATCATCCAAATCGACGAGGCTGCTCTTCGTGAGAAATTGCCACTCCGTCGTAGCGACTGGTACGAAGACTACCTTGACTGGGCAATTCCTGCCTTCCGCTTGGTACACTCAACAGTAGCGCCAGACACACAAATCCACACTCACATGTGTTACTCAGAATTTACAGATATCATCCCAGCTATCGACAACATGGATGCAGACGTTATCTCATTTGAAGCTAGCCGTTCAAACCTTGAAATCTTGGACGAACTCAAAGCGAAAAACTTCCAAACAGAAGTTGGACCTGGGGTTTACGATATCCACTCACCTCGTGTGCCAAATGAAGGCGAAATCGACAATACAATCGAAGCCATCCTTGCTAAAGTGCCAAGCAAGAAAGTTTGGATCAACCCTGACTGTGGTTTGAAAACACGTGGTATCCCAGAAACAAAAGAAAGCTTGATCCGCCTTGTTGAAGCAGCTAAAGCTGCGCGTGAGAAATTGTAAGATAAGGATTTCTCTAGAAGAGCTGTTTGGTCAATCTGCCTGTTTCACTTGGATTCTAGGAATCCAGCTAACGAAAAAATCAACTAGAAAAGGATAATGACTATGTCACGCCAAACACCGTCACTCTCATTTGAAGTGTTCCCTCCAAACCCAGCCGTGGGTAATGATAACATTATTTCTGCTCTTCAAGATATGCAGGAGTTGGCTCCTCACTTTATCAGTGTAACTGCCAGCAATAATAAATTTAATATCAAGGAAACGACGGTTCGTTTGGCTGACTTTATCCAAAATGACTTGGCGATTCCGACTATTGCTCACTTGCCAGCCATCTATTTGACCAAGGACAAGGTTGCTGAAACTATTGCAGACTTGGACAAGGTTGGGGTGCAGAAAATCTTGGCTCTTCGTGGGGATATTATTCCAGATGTGGAACCACAAAAGGATTTCCGCTACGCAACTGACTTGATCGAGTTCATTAAGGAGCAAGTCCCTCACTTTGATATTGTTGGTGCTTGTTATCCAGAAGGTCATCCAGATTCACCAAATCAGATTTCAGATATTCAAAATCTTAAGAAGAAAGTGGATGCAGGCTGTTCGAGCCTTGTAACTCAGCTTTTCTTTGATAATGAGCGCTTCTATGATTTCCAAGACAAGTGCATCTTGGCTGGGATTGATGTTCCCATTCATGCAGGGATTATGCCAATCCTGAATCGAAATCAGGCTCTCCGCCTCTTGAAGACTTGTGAGAATATCCATCTTCCACGCAAATTTAAAGCCATCTTAGACAAGTATGAGCATGACCCTGAGTCGCTCAGAGCAGCAGGACTTGCCTATGCAGTGGACCAAATCGTGGACTTGGTAACTCAGGATGTGGCTGGTGTGCATCTCTACACTATGAACAATGCTGAAACAGCAAAATACATCCACCAAGCAACACATGCCTTGTTTAATCATCAGTCTCTAGGATAATAAAAAGCAAACCATTCTTCTCAAGTGAGGGGAATGGTTCCTTTTTAATGGTAAAGACCGCACTTTTTAAGAAAAATATGATAAAATAGACTCTGTACGTACTTGATACAAAGATGAGGGTATAAACAGATTTTTAACTATTCAAATCTGCTATAAAAAGGAAAAATACTAAAGAATAATATTTTTAAACTTTTCAAAGTATCTAAATAGTTGAACACGGGCTAAATCCCTAGTGAAAAAGATAGATTTCCTAGTGTGCATCGCACACTGCGTCAATCTCCTATTTTCATACGGGATTCTTCACGCCCTTTGTATCCTGATTTTTGTAGGCAAGGCGTATAATTTCATCAATCCAAAGGGGATTAAAATGACAAAACAAGTGTTTCAAACGACTTTTGCGGGTCGTGAGTTAATTGTAGAGACTGGTCAGGTTGCTAAGCAAGCAAATGGTGCAGTTGTTGTACGTTACGGTGAGTCAACTGTCTTGACTGCTGCCGTTATGTCTAAGAAAATGGCAACTGGAGATTTCTTCCCTCTTCAAGTCAACTACGAAGAAAAAATGTATGCGGCTGGGAAGTTTCCTGGTGGCTTTATGAAACGTGAAGGACGTCCTTCAACGGATGCGACCTTGACAGCGCGTTTGATTGACCGTCCAATCCGTCCTATGTTTTCGGAAGGTTTCCGTAATGAAGTGCAAGTGATTAACACAGTACTTTCTTATGATGAAAATGCCTCTGCACCTATGGCAGCTATGTTTGGTTCTTCTTTAGCGCTTTCTATCTCAGATATTCCATTTGACGGACCAATCGCTGGGGTACAGGTTGGCTATGTGGATGGTCAAATCATCATCAACCCTACGCAAGAACAAGCAGAGCAATCTCTCCTTGAATTGACAGTAGCTGGTACCAAACACGCCATCAACATGGTAGAGTCTGGTGCTAAAGAATTGTCAGAAGAAATCATGTTGGAAGCTCTCCTTAAAGGGCACGAAGCAGTCAAAGAATTGATTGCCTTCCAAGAAGAAATCGTTGCGGCTGTTGGGAAAGAAAAAGCAGAAGTAGAATTGCTTCATGTGGATGCTGAATTACAGGCTGAAATCATCGCAGCCTACAACAGTGACCTCCAAAAAGCAGTTCAAGTAGAAGAAAAATTGGCTCGTGAAGCTGCAACTCAAGCAGTTAAAGACCAAGTGACTGCTGTTTACGAAGAAAAATATGCGGATCACGAAGAATTTGACCGTATCATGCGTGATGTGGCTGAAATCTTGGAACAAATGGAACACGCTGAAGTGCGACGTTTGATCACAGAAGATAAGGTGCGTCCTGACGGTCGTAAGGTCGATGAAATCCGTCCTTTGGATGCGGTTGTTGACTTTCTTCCTCGTGTGCACGGTTCAGGTCTCTTTACTCGTGGGCAAACTCAGGCCCTTTCAGTCTTGACCTTGGCTCCAATGGGAGAAACTCAAATCATCGATGGTTTGGATCCAGAGTACAAGAAACGCTTTATGCACCACTATAACTTCCCACAATACTCTGTAGGGGAAACGGGTCGTTATGGTGCGCCAGGTCGTCGTGAAATTGGTCACGGTGCTCTCGGTGAACGTGCTCTTGCTCAAGTCTTGCCAAGTTTGGAAGAATTCCCATACGCAATTCGCTTGGTAGCAGAAGTCTTGGAATCAAACGGTTCTTCATCTCAGGCTTCTATCTGTGCTGGAACGCTTGCCCTTATGGCTGGTGGTGTGCCAATCAAGGCGCCAGTAGCAGGGATTGCCATGGGTCTTATCTCAGATGGTAACAACTACACAGTACTGACAGATATCCAAGGTTTGGAAGATCACTTTGGAGATATGGACTTCAAGGTTGCAGGTACTCGTGACGGTATTACAGCCCTTCAAATGGATATCAAGATTCAAGGGATTACTGCAGAAATCTTGACGGAAGCCCTTGCCCAAGCCAAGAAAGCTCGTTTTGAAATCCTTGATGTGATTGAAGCAACCATTCCAGAAGTTCGTCCAGAATTGGCTCCAACTGCTCCGAAGATTGATACCATCAAGATTGATGTGGACAAGATTAAGATTGTCATCGGTAAAGGTGGAGAAACCATCGACAAGATTATCGCTGAAACAGGCGTTAAGATTGATATCGACGAAGAAGGAAATGTGTCTATCTACTCTAGCGACCAAGATGCCATTAACCGTGCCAAAGAAATTATTGCTGGTCTGGTTCGTGAAGCCAAGGTGGACGAAGTCTACCATGCTAAGGTTGTTCGTATTGAGAAATTTGGTGCCTTTGTCAACCTCTTTGACAAGACAGACGCCCTCGTTCACATTTCGGAAATGGCTTGGACGCGTACCAATAATGTCGAAGACTTGGTAGCAATCGGGGATGAAGTTGATGTTAAGGTTATCAAGATTGATGAAAAAGGACGTGTGGATGCTTCTATGAAAGCCCTTCTTCCTCGTCCTCCAAAACCTGAACGTGATGAAAAAGGTGAAAAATCAGAGCGTCCTCACCGCCCACGTCATCACAAGGATCATAAACCTAAGAAAGAATTTACAGAAACACCAAAAGATTCAGAATAAGAAAAGGAGAAATGTATGGGATGGTGGCGCGAAACCATTGATATCGTAAAAGAAAATGATCCAGCGGCCCGCACCACTTTGGAGGTTTTGCTGACTTATCCAGGTGTCAAGGCCTTAGCGGCCCACCGTTTCTCCCATTTTCTCTGGAAGCATGGCTTCAAACTCCTGGCTCGTATGCACAGTCAGTTCTGGCGCTTTTGGACTCAGATTGAGATTCATCCGGGTGCTCAGATTGATTCAGGTGTCTTTATCGACCACGGTTCTGGTCTGGTGATTGGGGAGACAGCTATCGTTGAGACGGGAGTTCTCCTCTATCATGGGGTGACTCTTGGGGGAACAGGGAAAGACTGTGGCAAACGCCATCCGACCGTTCGAAAGGGAGCACTCATATCAGCCCATGCCCAAGTTATCGGACCAGTAGAAATCGGTGAAAATGCCAAGGTCGGTGCTGCAGCAGTTGTCGTCGCAGACGTACCTAGTGATGTGACGGTTGTTGGCATTCCGGCCAAGATTGTCCGTGTTCATGGTAAGAAGGATGAGCCTGTCATTCATGAAGTTGAAGAAAAACGAGAGTATTATGTCAATAAACTCGAGCAGGCTAAAGAAGCCAGTCACAGATCGTCTGGGTTGTAGAGGATACCTATATGATTCAAGCAAGAAACAAGTTAAGCCAAGAGGAGATATCTGAGGCGAAAAAACTAATTAACTGTTGCCAAAACTATGACGGTACCTATCGTGATCCCTATCTATCTAACATGCTTAATTTTGACCCAAACATGCCCGCCTTTTTCCTTTATTATGAAAAAGGCGAACTTGTTGGTTTATTAACTGTCTATGCAGATGACCAAGATGTGGAAGTGACGATACTGGTTCATCCAGATCATCGCCGTCAGGGAATTGCGCGTGCATTGTTTACTTGTTTTGAGAGAGAAATAGCTTCTTTTCCGATTCATTCAGTCACTTTTCAGACAGAGCGTGTTTTTCTAGACCGCCATCCTGATTTTGTTAGCAACTGGGGATTGGTCGAGGACGAGGATACAGAAACTTGGTTAGGTAAGGATAGAAAACCTTATCCGTTAGCAAAGGTTTCTAATCTTGAAGTTTTGTTAGCAGATAGTTCGTATCAGGAGCAAATCAGTCAGTTAAAATTTCAGGCATTCTCAGAAGAGCATGAATCCAGAGAGATTGTGGATAGATATGTCGCTGAAGCTCTGAAGGATCCAGAAAGTCGCTTATATATTTTGTTAAAAGACGGTCAGGTTATTGGAACTTGTACGGTAGATTTATCGACTAATACGAATTACTTCTACGGGTTAGCAATATCTGAACCTGAACGTGGGAAAGGCTATGGAAGCTACTTAGCAAAATCCCTTGTCAACCAACTAATTGAGCAAAATGACAAGGAATTTCAGATTGCAGTAGAGGACAGCAATGTAGGTGCCAAGCGCTTGTATGAAAAAATTGGCTTTGTCAAACAGACCCAGGTGGTTTATCTGAATGAGAAAGGAGCAAGGGATTCCGAAGTGTAGAGAGATTCGGACTGAAATTCAATTGAACTCTTAGTGATGAAACTAATTGTTCTTGGATTTTAGCTTTCCTAACTATGATTTATGATTAAAATCTATGACACTATGTCTCGTGATTTGCGAGAATTTGTCCCGATTGAGGACGGCAAGGTCAAGATGTATGTTTGTGGGCCAACCGTGTATAACTATATCCACGTAGGGAATGCCCGTTCGACGGTAGCTTTTGATACGATTCGACGTTACTTTGAGTATCGTGGGTACGAAGTTGCCTATATTTCTAATTTCACGGATGTGGATGATAAGATTATCAACCGTGCCAAGGAAGAAGGCATCACGCCTCAGGAGGTTGCGGACAAGTACATCGCTGCCTTTCGTGAGGATGTGACAGCCTTGGGCGTCAAACCTGCGACCCGCCATCCGCGTGTGGTGGAGTTTATGGCTGACATCATCCGCTTTGTGGAAGATTTGATTGAAAAAGGCTTTGCCTACGAGAGTCAAGGAGATGTCTATTTCCGTGTGGAAAAATCTCACAACTATGCCAAATTGGCTAATAAAACCTTGGAAGATTTGGAGCTGGGTGCTTCAGGTCGTACCGATGAAGAAACAGCTCGTAAGGAAAATCCTGTAGACTTTGCCCTCTGGAAATCTGCCAAATCAGGCGAGATTTCTTGGGACAGTCCTTGGGGACCTGGTCGTCCGGGCTGGCACATCGAGTGTTCAGTCATGTCGACAGAGATTTTGGGCGACACCATTGATATTCACGGTGGTGGAGCTGACCTAGAGTTTCCTCACCATACCAATGAAATTGCCCAGTCAGAAGCCAAAACAGGCAAGACCTTTGCCAACTATTGGATGCACAATGGCTTTGTCAATATCGACAATGTCAAGATGTCCAAATCCTTGGGCAACTTTATCACAGTGCACGATGCCCTCAAAAACCTTGATGGCCAAGTACTTCGTTTCTTCTTTGCGACACAACATTACCGTAAGCCTATCAACTTTACGGAAAAGGCAGTGCGAGACGCTGAGACCAATCTCAAGTATTTGAAAAACACCTATGAGCAACCATTTACTGGAACTGTAAATGCTCAAGAGTTGCAAGCTTTTAAAGATAAGTTTGTAGCAGCAATGGATGAAGATTTTAACGCGGCAAATGGAATCACAGTAGTCTTTGAAATGGCCAAGTGGATCAATTCTGGCAACTATGATGCAAGTGTTAAGGAAGCTCTTGCAGCCATGTTAGAAGTCTTTGGGATTGTCTTTGTTGAGGAAGTTTTGGATGCAGAGATTGAAGACTTGATCCAAAAACGCCAAGAAGCGCGTGCCAATCGTGACTTTGCGACAGCGGACCAGATCCGTGACCAATTGGCTGCTCAAGGGATTAAGCTCCTAGACACCAAAGATGGAGTGAGGTGGACACGTGATTGATGTCAATCTCATTAACGGGATTGCGTTAGCTTTTGAGGGGGACGCGGTGTATTCTATGTATATTCGCCGTCACCTCATCCTCAAAGGTATGACCAAGCCCAATAAACTCCACCAAGAAGCGACCAAGTATGTCTCAGCCAAGGCTCAGGCTCGCCTGATTTCCCTTATGTTAGAGGAGCAGGTCTTAACAGAAAAAGAAGAAGAAATCTATAAACGTGGTCGCAATACCAATAGTCACACCAAGGCTAAAAATGCTGATGTGGTAACTTACCGTATGTCCACAGGTTTTGAAGCAGTCATGGGCTATCTCCATATGACTGAAAATCTGGAACGTCTTGAGAGCTTGATTTCGTGGTGCATCCAAAAAGTGGAGGGCTAGGACATGATAGCAAAAGAACTACAAGACTGGTTTCCTGAAGCTCAGATTTCAGACCAACCAGTAGAGAAAGAGGGCTATCTCACTCTCCCTTTAGCTTCTCAGCAGTGGATTTTGCTGGAGGAAGCTGGGCTCAGCGAGCGTGAAAAGCAGTTGGTTGCCCTTTTGACCCAGCAGGAGCAGGCTCGTTCGCTCAATCCTTGGTATTCTTATCTGATTGAGGGTAAGGGACAGGCACCACAAGCTTTTAAAAAGATTCAGCTGGTTTACTGTCATCTTTCCTATTTTCAGCAGGAAAATCTAGCTTCTTGGCTGGATATGATGCGGACCCTTTTTCCTAACTGTCAGACGGTGCTTCAGGTTGGGGCTCAGGATTATGTTTTCGTACTTCAACAAGATAAATACACCTCTGTACGAGCTATTTTAAGTGATACGATTGAAGCGGTTGAGTATGACTTTGGACTTCGTCTGTCAATCATGTTGGGCCAGGTTTGGTCTCAGACAGGCCATCAAGCCCTATCAGACTTGATTAAAGCAGAGCGCGATTTGTTTAAGACTTGGTGGCGTCAGGGTCACCAAGGTGTTCACACCTTTTCACAACTCTATCTTTGGAGTATGGGGGAAAGAATTGTGGACCTGAGAGTCATTAAAGAATGTCTACACCAGATGATTTTGGATCAAGACCAGATTCAGGAAATCATTCTCTCTCTTTGGGAAAATAGTGCTGTTCTCACTAAAACAGCCCAGCAACTCTATCTGCACCGCAATTCTCTCCAATATAAGATTGATAAATGGGAAGAATTGACAGGGCTACAGTTGAAAGAACTGACTGACTTGACCCTGTGTTATCAATTGATTTTACCAGATATTCTCTAAAGTTTTGTGCAAGTTGCACAGAACTTTTTTATTTTTTTGGTCACCTTGCCATAGAAATGTAAAGCGTTTTCATCTATAATAAAACTATCAAAAGACAAAAGGAGTTCACCTCATGGTAGAATTGAATCTTAAAAACATTTACAAAAAATATCCAAACAGCGAACACTATTCAGTTGAAGACTTCAACTTGGACATCAAAGACAAAGAATTTATCGTTTTCGTAGGTCCTTCAGGATGTGGTAAATCAACAACTCTTCGTATGATTGCTGGTCTTGAAGACATCACAGAAGGTACTGCATCTATCGATGGCGTGGTTGTCAACGACGTAGCTCCAAAAGACCGTGACATCGCCATGGTATTCCAAAACTACGCTCTTTACCCACACATGACTGTTTATGACAACATGGCTTTCGGTTTAAAATTGCGTAAATACAGCAAGGAAGACATCGATAAACGTGTGCAAGAAGCAGCTGCAATCCTCGGTTTGAAAGAATTCTTGGATCGTAAACCAGCTGACCTTTCAGGTGGTCAACGTCAACGTGTTGCCATGGGTCGTGCCATCGTCCGTGATGCAAAAGTATTCTTGATGGACGAACCTTTGTCAAACTTGGATGCAAAACTTCGTGTATCTATGCGTGCTGAAATCGCTAAAATCCACCGTCGTATCGGAGCTACAACTATCTACGTAACTCACGACCAAACAGAAGCGATGACACTTGCAGACCGTATCGTTATCATGTCAGCAACTAAAAACCCTGCTGGTACAGGTACTATCGGACGTGTAGAACAAATCGGTACACCTCAAGAAGTTTACAAAAACCCAGTTAACAAATTCGTAGCAGGATTCATCGGAAGCCCAGCTATGAACTTCATCAACGTGAAATTGGTTGGTAGCGAAATTATTTCTGACGGTTTCCGCTTGAAAGTTCCAGAAGGAGCATTGAAAGTTCTTCGTGAAAAAGGCTACGAAGGAAAAGAATTGATCTTCGGTATCCGTCCAGAAGATGTAAATGCAGAACCTGCTTTCCTTGAAACATTCCCAGAATCAGTTGTTAAAGCAACTATCTCCGTATCAGAATTACTTGGTTCAGAATCTCACCTTTACTGCCAAGTTGGTAAAGACGAATTTGTTGCCAAAGTGGATGCTCGTGACTACTTGCAAACAGGTGCAACAGTTGAACTTGGATTTGACTTGAACAAAGCACACTTCTTCGATGTAGAAACTGAAAGAACAGTTTACTAAGCAAATGAAATGTCAAAACACTGCTAGAGAAATCTGGCAGTGTTTTTGAGTGTTTGCGTAGAAAAACTCTCCAATGTCCTTGGAGAGCTAATTTGTTATTCTGCTGCTTGTTGCCAACGTTTTGCTAGCATATGAGACAGGCTAGAGATTGCTAGGTTAAAGCTGAAGTAGATGAGGGCAATCAGGATATAAAGACTGAAGACTTGCTCTGGTTCGAAATAACGGCCCATGAGAATTTGGCTGGCTCCAAAGAGCTCTTGTAGGGCGATAACAGAGTAGAGCAGGCTGGTATCCTTAATCACGGTTACAAACTGAGAAATGATGGCTGGAAGCATTTTACGGATAGCTTGTGGAAGAATGATGTGGTAGAGGATTTGCGCAGAGGTAAATCCTTGTGACATTCCTGCTTCGTATTGTCCCTTGTCTACAGCATTGAGGCCACCACGGATAATCTCAGCTAGGGCTGCTGAGGTAAAGAGGGTAAAGGCAGTGATTCCGGCTGGTGTGGATTTCATCTTGAACACTAAAAAGATAGTGAAAATCCAGAGGAGGTTGGGAACGTTACGCACAAACTCGATGTAAATGCTGGAGATGATGCGCAAGATAGGATTTTTGCCATTTCTCATGACAGCTAGCACCGTACCGATAAGGGTAGAGAGGACGATGGCAATCAGAGAAATGTAGAGGGTCAAGCCAAATCCTTTAAAGATAAAGACTAGGTTATCTGGGGTCAAAACTTCTAAAATGGATTCCATAGTAACCTCCTAAAGTGAATAGGCTTTTTTGTTGGCCTGCTCCATCTTGCGACCAAACTGGGCAACAGGGAAGCAAAGAGAGAAGTAGAGCAGGGCAGCGCCTAAAAATGCTGGAATGTAGTTTCCGTTAAGTGCTGACCAAGACTTGGTCACAAACATCAAGTCCACTCCAGAGATGATGGCAACTGTAGAGGTGTTCTTGATGAGGTTGACGATTTGGTTGGTCAAAGGAGGGAGAATGATACGAAAGGCCTGAGGCAAGATAATCAAGCGCATGGCACTGATATAGGTAAAACCTTGCGACAGGGCGGCCTCCATCTGACCGCTAGGAATAGACTGAATCCCTGAGCGAATCACCTCAGCGATATAGGCACCGTGATAGAGTCCCACGCAGAGAACAGCCGTCCAATAAATCGGAATCATGATGATATGGTCACTGATAAGTGGTAGACCATAAAAAACGATAACAAACTGCACCAAGAGGGGAGTGTTTTGATAAAATTCCACAAAGATGCGAGCTAAAATGCGTAAAATGGGACGTTTGCTGGTTGACATAGCTCCAAAGAAGATGCCCAAAACCATGGCGAGGATAAAGGATCCAATTGCTAGGGCAAGGGTGAAGAGGAAACCATTGAAAAATTGGCCAAAATCTTGAAAATAGGCTGTCCAAGATGATAAATCTGTCATAGGGTGTCCTCCTTAATCTGCAGTATGGCTAGATGGTTTAAGTTTGTAACGGTCATAGAGTTTCTGCAAACTACCATCCTTGCTCCATTTAGTGACCAAGTTATCAAGATAGTTGTTGAGCTCGGTATTCGATTTCTTGGTAACGATACCGTAGTCAGATGGCTTGAAACTATCATTTAGTAGTTCTGTGCGTTTGCTGATATAGCCAGATAGAATAGATCGGTCAACGGAAAAGGCATCAATACGGTGAGCGTGTAGGGAAGTGATCAATTCTGGGTAGGAACCAAGTTCGACGAATTTAAAGGTTAGACCTTTCTTTTTACCAAGTTCAGTAATCAGGCGTTGAGTAATGGAGCCTTGGGCAACTCCGATGGTTTTGCCGTTTAGGTCTTCAATACTTTTGATTTTGGCAGACTTATTGACCAAAAAGCCAGATGCGTCCGTGTAGTAGGGGCTGGTAAAGTTGTAGAGTTTTTTGCGTTCGTCTGTGATGGTAAAGGTCGCGATATCCATGTCAACTTGTTCATTGTCTAGGAGCGGTCCACGAGTTTGCGCGGTAACAGGAACATAGCGAACCTTGACCTTGAGCTCATCTGCAACCATCTTGGCCAAGTCAGTTTCGATACCAGAATAGGTCCCTGTCTTGGAATCCTTATAGCCAAAGTTGGGAACGTCTTGTTTGACACCGACAACTAGCTCGCCTCTTTTTTGAATATCTGCGACGCTTGTATCGGCCTGAACTGGTTTTGCAGCAGCAAGGCCGAAAAGGCTAATCAATAATGCTGATAAAAAGAATTTCTTTTTCATAAGCGCCTCCTTATTTGACTTTGTCACTTTCGTGGTTGATGATTTTGCTGAGGAATTGTTGGGCACGTGGTTCGCTTGGGTTATCGAAAAAGTCATCGACATCTGTCGTATCCACCAAAACTTCCCCGTCAGCCATAAAGATGATGCGGTCAGCAACTTCACGGGCGAAGCCCATTTCATGGGTAACGACAATCATATTCATACCATCGTGGGCTAATTTTTGCATAACTGCTAGAACATCGCCGATGGTTTCAGGATCAAGAGCAGATGTTGGTTCATCAAAGAGGAGAAGTTCCGGATGCATGGCGAGTCCACGAGCAATGGCGATTCGTTGTTTTTGTCCACCGGATAGCATGGCTGGATAAGAATCTTTCTTGTCCCACATATTTACAAATTCCAGATATTTTTGGGCTGTCTTTTCAGCTTCTTTTTTATCAATTCCTAGAACTTTTATGGGTGCAAGTGTTACGTTTTCTAACACTGTTTTGTGTGGGTAGAGGTTGAAATGCTGGAAAACCATACCGACTTCCTTGCGAAGCGGTACTAAATCTTTCTGGCTGGCACCAGCAACTTGGTGACCATTGACTAGAAGACTTCCTTTGTCGACAGCCTCTAAACCATTGATGGTGCGGATAAGAGTTGACTTCCCGGAACCAGAAGGGCCAAGGAGGACAACAACTTGTCCTTTTTCAAAACGGAGATTGATGTCGCGGAGTGCGTGGTAGTCTCCGTAATATTTTTCGACGTGTTCAAATTCTACTAAAGCCATAAGGAATCTCCTTTGTGTTAGATTTTATAACATGATTCTACACCAAAAGATTTGTCTTGTCAAATCATATCAGAAAAAAGTTAGTAAAATTTTTGTAGAAAGCAATCAGGATAGAGAAAAAGCCTAAATCATGTTATAATGAAGCAATAGAATTCTTAGAAAGAGTGGATGTCTTGTTGATAACACCTACTTATGAATGGCAGTTTGCCCCGCAGGTAGAAGATGCGGATTTTACAAAAATAGCCAAAAAGGCTGGACTGGGTCCTGAAGTGGCTCGGTTATTATTTGAGAGAGGGATTCAGGACCAAGAAAGTCTGAAGAAGTTTTTAGAACCTTCCTTGGAGGACTTGCACGACCCTTATCTGCTCCATGATATGGATAAGGCAGTGGAGCGGATTCGTCAGGCCATTGAAGAAGGGGAAAATATTCTCGTTTATGGAGACTATGATGCGGATGGTATGACTTCAGCTTCGATTGTGAAGGAAAGTTTGGAACAGCTTGGTGCCGAGTGCCGTGTTTACCTGCCTAATCGTTTTACTGATGGATATGGTCCCAATGCCAGTGTTTATAAATACTTTATCGAGCAAGAAGGAATTTCCTTGATAGTGACAGTGGATAATGGGGTTGCCGGTCATGAAGCCATTGAATTGGCCCAGTCTATGGGAGTAGATGTCATTGTGACTGACCACCATTCCATGCCTGAAACTCTGCCCGATGCCTATGCTATCGTTCATCCTGAGCATCCGGATGCGGACTATCCTTTCAAATATTTGGCTGGTTGTGGAGTGGCCTTCAAGCTGGCTTGTGCCCTTTTAGAAGAAGTGCAAGTGGAACTACTGGATTTGGTTGCTATCGGAACCATTGCCGATATGGTGAGTTTGACGGATGAAAATCGTATCTTGGTTCAATATGGTCTAGAAATGTTGGGGCATACTCAGCGCATAGGTCTACAAGAAATGTTGGATATGGCTGGGATTGCTGCCAACGAAGTAACAGAAGAAACGGTTGGTTTTCAGATTGCCCCTCGTTTGAATGCCTTGGGCCGCTTGGATGATCCCAATCCTGCCATTGATTTGTTGACTGGATTTGATGATGAGGAAGCGCATGAGATTGCCCTTATGATTCATCAGAAAAACGAAGAGCGCAAGGAAATCGTTCAATCTATCTATGAAGAAGCTAAGACCATGGTGGATCCTGAGAAGAAGGTCCAAGTCTTGGCTAAGGAAGGTTGGAATCCTGGGGTTCTAGGAATCGTGGCTGGTCGTTTGTTGGAAGAACTAGGGCAGACAGTCATCGTTCTCAATATAGAGGACGGTCGTGCCAAGGGTAGTGCTCGTAGTGTGGAAGCAGTGGATATTTTTGAGGCTCTGGATCCTCATCGCGACCTCTTCATCGCCTTTGGTGGCCATGCTGGTGCAGCTGGGATGACGCTGGAAGTGGAGAAACTCTCAGATTTATCTCAAGTCTTGGAAGATTATGTTCGTGAAAAAGGTGCAGATGCTGCTGGCAAGAACAAGTTAAATTTAGATGAAGAGCTGGATTTGGAGACACTTAGCTTGGAAACGGTCAAAAGTTTTGAACGTTTGGCACCTTTTGGCATGGACAATCAGAAACCTGTCTTTTATATAAAGGATTTTCAGGTCGAAAGTGCCCGTACTATGGGGGCAGGCAATGCTCATCTCAAGTTGAAAATTTCCAAAGGTGAGGCGAGTTTTGAAGTGGTAGCATTTGGACAAGGTAGATGGGCAACAGAATTTGCTCAAACAAAGAATCTAGAGTTGGCGGTTAAGTTATCTGTCAACCAATGGAATGGCCAAACTGCCCTGCAGTTGATGATGGTGGATGCGCGTGTGGAGGGTGTTCAACTTTTTAACATCCGTGGGAAGAATGCAGTTTTGCCAGAAGGGGTTCCAGTCTTGGATTTTGCTGGAGAACTGCCCGATCTAGTAAATAGTGATGCTGTGGTTGTAAAAACCATTCCTGAGGATATTACTCAGCTGAAGACCATTTTTCAGGAACAGAATTTCTCTGCGGTCTATTTCAAAAATGATATTGACAAGGCCTACTATCTGACAGGGTATGGGACTAGAGAGCAGTTTGCAAAATTGTACAAGACTATCTACCAGTTTCCAGAGTTTGATATTCGCTACAAGCTGAAAGATTTGGCTGCATATCTCAATATCCAACAAATCTTGCTAGTCAAGATGATTCAAGTATTTGAAGAGCTAGGCTTTGTGACCATCAAAGATGGTGTCATGACAGTGAATAAAGAGGCTGAAAAGCGTGATATAGCTGAGAGTCAGATTTACCAAAATCTCAAACAAACCGTCAAAGACCAAGAAATGATGGCGCTGGGTACCGTGCAAGAAATTTATGACTTTTTAATGGAAAAAGAATAGCAGATAGAAAAGAGTTGGGCAACCAGCTCTTTTTTGAAAACAAATCTTCATTTTGAAAATCATTAAAAAAATGGTATAATGGTAGGAAAAGATTCGGCTAAAAGTAGTGCTTTTAGAATAAGAGGGTAAGTAACCCTATAATCAAGATAAATTAAGCTTTCGGAGGAAAAATGAGTAATATCAGTTTAACAACACTTGGTGGTGTACGTGAAAACGGGAAAAATATGTATATCGCTGAAATCGATGGGTCTATTTTCGTTTTGGATGCAGGTCTGAAATACCCTGAAAATGAACAACTAGGGGTGGATGTCGTTATTCCAAATATGGACTACCTTTTTGAAAATAGCGATCGTATCGCTGGAGTCTTCTTGACCCACGGCCATGCGGATGCCATTGGTGCTCTGCCTTATCTCTTGGCGGAAGCCAAGGTACCTGTATTTGGCTCCGAGTTGACCATTGAGTTGGCCAAACTCTTTGTCAAAGGAAATGACACAGTTAAGAAATTCAATGATTTCCATGTTATCGATGAAGATACGGAGATTGATTTTGGCGGGACTGTGGTGTCCTTCTTCCGTACGACCCACTCTATCCCAGAAAGTCTGGGTGTGGTCTTGAAGACAGCTGAAGGTAGTATCGTTTATACAGGTGACTTCAAATTTGACCAGACAGCTAGTGAATCCTATGCGACAGACTTTGCTCGTTTGGCAGAAATCGGTCGTGATGGAGTTCTGGCTCTTCTTAGCGATTCAGCCAATGCGGACAGTAATATCCAAGTGGCTAGCGAAAGTGAAGTTGGGGACGAGATCACTCAAACCATTTCGGACTGGGATGGTCGTATCATTGTTGCAGCAGTAGCTAGCAACCTCTCTCGTATCCAGCAGGTGTTTGACGCTGCGGATGCAACAGGCCGTCGTGTGGTCTTGACAGGATTCGATATTGAAAATATCGTCCGTACTGCTATTCGTCTTAAGAAATTGTCTCTAGCTAACGAAAGTCTTTTGATTAAACCAAAAGATATGTCTCGCTTTGAAAACCATGAGTTGATTATCCTTGAGACAGGTCGTATGGGTGAGCCTATCAACGGTCTTCGCAAGATGTCGATTGGTCGCCACCGTTATGTGGAAATTAAGGACGGTGACCTAGTCTATATTGTAACGACTCCATCTATCGCTAAGGAAGCAGTTATGGCGCGTGTGGAAAACATGATTTACCAAGCTGGTGGAGTTGTCAAACTGATCACTCAAAGCTTGCGTGTGTCAGGGCACGGAAATGCGCGTGATTTGCAGTTGATGATTAATCTCTTGCAACCCAAGTATCTCTTCCCAATTCAAGGGGAATACCGTGAGTTAGATGCCCATGCTAAGGCTGCTATGGCAGTTGGGATGTTACCAGAACGCATTTTTATCCCTAAAAAGGGAACAAGCATGGCTTATGAGAATGGAGACTTTGTCCCGGCTGGAGCGGTTTCGGCAGGGGATGTCTTGATTGACGGGAATGCCATTGGTGATGTTGGTAATGTGGTTCTTCGTGACCGTAAGGTCTTGTCAGAAGATGGAATTTTCATCGTCGCAATCACCGTTAACCGTCGTGAGAAGAAAATTGTGGCCAAGGCTCGTGTTCACACGCGTGGATTTGTTTATCTCAAGAAGAGCCGTGATATTCTCCGTGAAAGTTCAGAATTGATTAATCAGACGGTAGAAGACTATCTTCAAGGAGATGACTTTGACTGGGCAGATCTTAAAGGGAAGGTTCGTGATAATCTGACCAAGTATCTCTTTGACCAAACCAAGCGACGTCCAGCTATTCTACCAGTAGTCATGGAAGCAAAATAATCGTTGAAATAAACAGAGAGAAAGTCGAGTTTCGGCTTTTTCTTATAGAAAAATAAAGGAAAAAAATATGGCAGTAATGAAAATCGAGTATTACTCACAAGTTTTGGATATGGAGTGGGGAGTGAATGTTCTTTACCCCGATGTCAATCGAGTGGAAGAACCAGAGTGTACAGATATCCCTGTCTTGTACCTCTTGCACGGGATGTCTGGCAATCATAATAGTTGGCTCAAGCGGACCAATGTAGAACGCTTGCTTCGAGGAACCAATCTCATCGTCGTCATGCCCAATACCAGCAACGGTTGGTACACCGATACCCAGTATGGTTTTGACTATTACACAGCTCTAGCAGAGGAATTACCACAGGTTTTGAAACGTTTCTTCCCTAATATGACTAGTAAACGTGAAAAGACCTTTATCGCTGGTCTCTCTATGGGAGGATATGGCTGTTTTAAACTGGCTCTTGCTACAAATCGTTTTTCTCATGCAGCTAGCTTCTCAGGCGCCCTTAGCTTTCAAGATTTTTCTCCTGAAAGCCAAAATCTGGGGACACCAGCTTACTGGAGAGGTGTTTTTGGGGAGATTAAAGATTGGACAGCTAGCCTCTATTCTCTTGAAAGTCTGGCTAAAAATTCGGATAAAAAGACCAAGCTGTGGGCTTGGTGTGGCGAGCAGGATTTCTTGTACGAGGCCAATAATATAGCAGTAAAAAACCTCAAAAAACTAGGCTTTGATGTGACCTATAGCCATAGTGCTGGAACGCATGAGTGGTATTATTGGGAAAAACAATTGGAAGTCTTTTTAGCAACTCTGCCAATCGATTTCAAATTAGAAGAGAGATTAAGCTAGTTTAGTTTGTATTACTCTTTCAATAACCATGTCTTCTATGGAATAGAAACTAAAATATGTTTTTACTAGACTTTCTAAACAAAAATAGTAGAATAGTAGTTAAATTCTATTATTGTTGGAAAGAGAGTAAGAGATGTATCGTTATCAAATTGGCATTCCCACATTAGAATATGATCAGTTTGTTAAAGAACATGAATTAGTCAATGTATTACAAAGTAGTGCTTGGGAAGAGGTTAAGTCTGATTGGCAACATGAAAAGTTTGGCGCCTACCGAGGAGATAAATTACTGGCTACAGCTAGTATTTTGATTAAAACTCTTCCTCTAGGCTATAGAATGTTTTATATCCCAAGAGGTCCTGTATTAGATTATAAGGATGCTGAACTCTTGAACTTTGTTCTTCAATCCATTAAGTCCTATGCTCGAAGCAAGAGAGCGATTTTTGTGATTTTTGACCCAAGTATTTGCCTATCGCAAAGTTCAATCAAGCATGAAAAAATAGAATATCCTGAAAATATGGCTATTATTGAAAATTTGCAAAGAATGGGAGTAAGGTGGTCAGGAAAGACCGATGGAATGGGAGATACCATTCAGCCTCGTATTCAGGCAAAAGTATACAAGGAAAATTTTATAGAAGATAAACTTTGCAAGTCAACAAAACAAGCTATTCGATCCGCTCGAAATAAGGGTGTAGAGATTCAGATTGGTAGAGATGAATTGTTAGAATCTTTCTCGTTTTTGATGAAAAAAACTGAGAAGCGAAAAGATATCCATTTGAGGAATGAAGCCTATTATAAAAAATTGTTAGATAATTTTAAGGACAAGGCCTACATTACGCTGGCTACTCTGGATATCGCTAAGCGTTTACGAGAATTAGAAGAACAGTTAGCGAAAAACTTAGCGTTGGAAGAGGCGTTTACTGAGTCGACTCGAACTTCAAAAGTAGAAGCCCAGAAGAAGGAAAAAGAGCGTTTGGTAGAAGAAAGAGATTTCTTGCAGAGATATCTGAATGAAGAAAAATCAAACATTCCTTTAGCAGCTACTTTGAGTTTGGAATTTGGTAATACCTCTGTTAATCTATATGCTGGTATGGATGATGCTTTTAAACGTTATAATGCACCAATTTTAACTTGGTATGAAACAGCTCGCTATGCCTTTGAGCGAGGTATGGTGTGGCAAAATTTAGGTGGTGTTGAAAACTCTCTCAATGGTGGACTTTACCATTTTAAGGAAAAATTTAATCCAACGATTGAAGAATACTTGGGTGAGTTTACAATGCCCACCCATCCTCTTTATTCTCTGTTAAGAATCGCTCTTGATTTTCGCAAGGCATTAAGAACAAAACATCATAGAAGGTAAGTACATGGCATTAATTACACTCACAAAAGAAGAATTTCAAGCTTATTCTGATCAGGTCTCTTCTCGTTCTTTTATGCAATCTGTCCAGATGGGGGACTTGTTAGAAAAAAGAGGGGCTCGAATTGTTTATCTTGCATTGAATCAAGAAGGAGAAATTCAAGTTGCAGCTCTGGTTTATAGCTTGCCCATGCTGGGTGGCCTACATATGGAGATCAATTCGGGGCCGATTTATACCCAACAAGATGCTCTCCCAGTTTTTTATGCGGAGTTAAAAGAATATGCCAAGCAAAATGGTGTATTAGAGTTGCTTGTAAAACCTTATGAAACTTATCAAACTTTTGATGGTGAAGGTAATCCAATAGATGCTGAGAAAAAAAGTATTATTCAAGATTTGACTGATTTAGGTTATCAATTTGATGGTTTAAAAACAGGTTACCCAGGTGGAGAACCGGATTGGTTATATTGTAAAGATTTGAATGAGCTAACTGAAAAGACCTTGCTTAACAGTTTTAGTAAAAAGGGGAAAGCTTTGGTGAAAAAGGCTGATACATTTGGTATTCAGTTGAAAAAATTAAATCGTGAAGAACTTTCAATTTTTAAAGATATAACAAAAACAACCTCTGAACGTCGAGAATATAGTGATAAAAGTTTAGAATATTATGAGCATTTTTATGACTCTTTTGGAGAAAAAGCCGAGTTTGTAATTGCTATTCTAAATTTAGGAGAATATATACAAAATTTAATACATAAGCAAAAAGAATTATCTGAAAAAATAGCTACCTCATTACTCTTATTAGAACAATATCCAGATTCTGCACAAAAGAAAAAAGAACACAAAGAGTTGGCTAGGCAGTATGAAAGCTTTGAAGTTCGAAAAGCAGAAGCACGAGAGTTGATTAAAAAATATGGAGAGAAAGATCTTGTCTTAGCAGGTAGTTTATTTATTTATATGCCTCAAGAAACGACCTATCTTTTTAGTGGTTCCTATACTGAGTTTAATAAATTTTATGCACCAGCTTTGCTTCAGAAATATGTTATGTTGGAAAGCATAAAACGTGGGATCCCTAAATACAACTTTCTAGGGATTCAAGGGATTTTTGATGGTAGTGATGGTGTTTTACGTTTTAAACAAAATTTTAATGGTTATATTGTACGTAAAGCAGGAACTTTCCGTTATTATCCATCTCCCCTAAAATATAAAGCTATTCAGTTACTCAAAAAAATATTAGGACGCTAAGATAAGAAAATTGGTCTTTAGCTTTCTTTCAGCTTATTTTAGTAAAATAGACTTTATTTGCTAGAAAGGTGGAGAGACATGCGCTGGATTTTTCGTTTGATAGGGGCTTTCTTTTCTTTTGTGTGGCGTTTGTTTTGGCGCCTGGTTTGGATAGCTTTTCTTTTGTGTGCTTTTGCTTTTGGACTTCTCTGGTATCTTAACGGAGATTTTCAAGGAGCGCTAAAGCAAGCAGAACGGTCAGTAAAAATTGGTCAACAAAGTATCGACCAATGGGAAAAAACAGGGCAACTGCCTAAGTTGAACCAGACAGATAGCCACCAACACTCTGAAGGAAGGTGGCCGCAGGCTTCTGCTCGTATTTACCTAGATCCGCAGATGGATTCAGGATTTCAAGAAGCTTATGTAGAAGCGATTCAGAATTGGAATCAAACGGGTGCTTTTAACTTTGAACTTGTCACCGAGTCCAGCAAGGCAGATATCTTGGCTACGGAGATGAATGACGGAGGCACTCCTGTGGCAGGAGAAGCGGAAAGTCAGACCAATCTCTTAACGGGGCAATTCTTGTCTGTGACGGTGCGCCTGAATCATTATTATCTATCCAATCCAAATTATGGTTATTCCTATGAGCGCATTGTCCACACGGCAGAACATGAGTTGGGTCATGCGATTGGCTTGGACCATACAGATGAGAAGTCTGTCATGCAACCAGCAGGTTCCTTTTATGGTATCCAGGAAGAGGATGTTGAAAGACTTCGAAAATTATATGAGACCAATGAGTAGGGGACTATCTTTCCCTACTTTTTTGCTATAATGGAACTATGAATAACTTGATTAAATCAAAACTAGAGCTCTTACCGACCAGCCCTGGTTGCTATATTCACAAGGATAAAAACGGCACCATTATCTATGTAGGAAAGGCAAAAAATCTGCGTAATCGCGTGAGATCTTATTTCCGTGGGAGTCATGATACCAAGACAGAGGCCTTGGTGTCTGAAATTGTGGATTTTGAATTTATCGTCACTGAGTCTAATATTGAGGCACTTCTCCTAGAAATTAATCTGATCAAGGAAAATAAGCCTAAATACAATATCATGCTCAAGGATGATAAGTCTTATCCTTTCATCAAAATCACCAATGAGCGCTATCCTCGCTTGATTATCACCCGACAGGTCAAAAAGGACGGAGGGCTCTACTTTGGACCTTATCCAGATGTGGGAGCAGCCAATGAAATCAAGCGACTACTGGATCGGATTTTCCCTTTTCGCAAGTGTACGAATCCACCGTCTAAGGTTTGCTTTTATTACCATATCGGCCAATGCATGGCCCATACCATCTGTAAGAAGGATGAGGCCTATTTCAAGTCCATGGCTCAGGAGGTTTCTGATTTCCTAAAAGGGCAAGATGACAAAATCATTGATGACCTAAAGGGCAAGATGGAAACGGCAGCCCAGACTATGGAATTTGAACGTGCGGCGGAATACCGTGATCTGATTCAGGCCATTGGAACACTTCGAACCAAGCAACGGGTCATGACTAAGGATCTCCAAAATCGGGATGTCTTTGGCTACTATGTGGGCAAGGGATGGATGTGTGTCCAGGTTTTCTTTGTCCGTCAGGGCAAGCTCATTGAGCGGGATGTCAATCTTTTCCCTTATTATAATGATCCGGATGAGGATTTTTTGACCTATGTGGGACAATTTTATCAAGAAAAATCTCATCTTGTACCCAATGAAGTATTGATTCCGCAGGATATCGATGAAGAAGCCGTTAAGGCTTTGGTGGATACCAAGATTGTCAAACCCCAGCGTGGAGAGAAAAAGCAACTGGTCAATTTGGCTATAAAGAATGCTCGAGTCAGTCTAGAGCAGAAGTTCAATCTGTTAGAAAAATCTGTCGAAAAGACCCAAGGAGCTATTGAAAATCTAGGACGCTTGCTCCAAATTCCGACTCCAGTTCGCATCGAGTCCTTCGATAATTCTAATATCATGGGAACTAGTCCTGTTTCAGCCATGGTTGTCTTTGTCAACGGAAAACCTAGTAAGAAAGATTACCGTAAGTATAAAATCAAGACCGTAGTCGGGCCAGACGACTATGCCAGTATGAGAGAAGTCATTCGCAGGCGCTATGGACGAGTACAGCGTGACGGTTTGACTCCTCCAGATTTGATTGTCATCGATGGGGGACAAGGTCAGGTCAATATCGCCAAGCAAGTCATCCAAGAAGAGCTGGGTTTGGACATTCCAATTGCAGGTCTGCAAAAGAATGACAAGCACCAAACCCATGAATTACTTTTTGGTGATCCGCTTGAGGTGGTGGAGTTGTCTCGTAATTCTCAGGAATTTTTCCTCCTCCAACGCATCCAAGATGAGGTCCACCGCTTTGCCATTACCTTCCACCGCCAACTGCGCTCTAAAAATTCTTTTTCATCTCAATTGGATGGGATTGAAGGTCTGGGACCTAAACGCAAGCAGAATCTCATGAAGCATTTCAAGTCTCTGACAAAAATCAAGGAAGCCAGTGTGGATGATATTGTTGAAGTTGGAGTGCCAAGGGCAGTCGCAGAAGCTGTTCAGAGAAAGTTGAACCCGCAGGAAGAAGTGGAATTGTCTCAAGTGGCGGAAGAAAGAGTAGATTACCAAACGGAAGGAAACTATCATGAACCATAAAATCGCAATTTTATCAGATATTCATGGAAATGTGACTGCCTTAGAAGCAGTGATTGCAGATGCTAAAACTCAAGGAGCCAGTGAATATTGGCTCATGGGAGACATTTTTCTCCCTGGTCCAGGTGCAAATGACTTGGTCGCTCTGTTAAAGGAACTTCCTATCACAGCAAGTGTTCGAGGTAATTGGGATGATTGTGTCCTTGAGGCTTTAGATGGGCAATATGGCTTAGAAGACCCACAGGAAGTTCAGCTCTTGCGTATGACACAGTATTTGATGGAGCGAATGGATCCTGCAACGATTGACTGGCTACGAAGCTTACCTTTGCTAGAAAAGAAAGAAGTTGAGGGACTGCGCTTTTCTCTTTCTCATAATTTGCCAAATAAGAACTATGGTGGTGACTTGTCTGTTGGGAATAACACAGATAAATTTGACCAACTCCTAGACGAGGAAACGGACGTGGCAGTCTATGGTCATGTCCACAAGCAGTTGCTTCGATATGGCAGCAAAGGGCAACAAATCATCAATCCAGGTACGATAGGCATGCCCTATTTTGATTGGGAGGCGTTAAAAAATCACCGTGCCCAGTATGCCGTGATAGAAGTGGAAGATGGGGAATTGGTAAATATTCTATTCCGAAAAGTTCCCTATGATTATGAAGCGGAGTTAGAATTGGCCAAGTCCAAGGGGCTTCCTTTTATCGAAATGTATGAAGAACTACGCCGAGAAGACAACTATCGGGGGCACAATCTAGAACTCTTAGCCAGCTTAATAGAAAAGCATAGGTATGTAGAGGATGTGAAAGATTTTTTTTGATTTTTTGTAAAAGTTTCCTAAAATAACCAATGCAAACTAAAAACGATTGGCTCGTCCAATCGCTTTTAGTATATCTTATTGTAACTGAGATTGATCTGGAAGATAAGAACCACCTAGATAGGTATTACTGAGTTTTTCAAGTGTTCCATCTTGATAGAGTTCTTTGAGTGCTTTATCAAATTTCTCTTTAAACTCTTTCTGGTCGCTTGAGAAAATGATATAGTTGCTGGGGCTATCAGCAGAAGGTAAATCAACGACTGAGAGGTCCAAACCACGGTCCTTGATAATCTTTTGCACGGATACCTTGTCAAAAACTAGGAAATCAAACTCTCCGTTAGCAAGGTCTAGGATTCGTTTGCCGATATCTTCACCAGAAAAATCGATAGTAGCAGGATTATCAGTGTGTTTTTGATTCCAGTTATTGATGAATTGAGCGTTTGAAGTTCCGGTATCCTCTTGCGTTGTTTTACCAGCAATTTGGTCAAGTGAAGTCAAAGGATTTTTCTTGTTGCTGACGAGGACGAGGGGATTGTTTGAAATTGGAAGTGAGTAGAGGTATTTTTCAGCACGCTCTTTTGTGTAACTCAAGTTATTTGCCGCAGCCTGATAGTGACCAGAATCAAGTCCTGGGAAGATACTTTCCCAGGCAGTTCTTTGAAATTGAATCTCGTAGTCGCTGAGTTTTTCATCCACTGCCTTTAGAACTTCAATATCGAAGCCTGTCAGATTGCCCTTGTCTTCGTAGTCAAATGGTGGCACATCGCCAGCTGTAGCAACGACGATTGTCTTTTGAGAGCTGGTCTCTTTAGGTGTGGCTTGATTTCCACAGGCAACCAAAAATGGTAGGATGGCTAATAATAGGCTAAATTTTTTCATAATATCTCCATTCAAATTTAAAGTACCTGCTAGTTTATCAGAAACTTTCCTGATGAACCAATATATATCTTTTATGTCTGTGATAGAAAAAACTTAATCATGGAAAATCTCTGCAAGCTCTTTCAAATTATGGTAGAATGGAAGCAATAGAATTAGAAAAGGAAATCGATTATGAAATTTCTTGAATTAAATAAAAAACGTCATGCGACTAAGCATTTCACTGATAAGCCAGTGGATCCAAAAGATGTGCGTACGGCTATCGAAATTGCAACCTTGGCACCCAGTGCCCACAACAGCCAGCCATGGAAATTTGTGGTAGTACGTGAGAAAAATGCCGAACTGGCAAAATTGGCTTACGGTTCAAACTTTGAACAGGTATCATCAGCGCCTGTAACTATTGCCTTGTTTACAGACACAGATTTGGCTAAACGTGCTCGTAAGATTGCCCGAGTTGGTGGTGCTAATAACTTTTCTGAAGAACAACTTCAATATTTTATGAAGAATTTGCCTGCTGAATTTGCCCGTTACAATGAACAACAAGTCAGCGACTACCTAGCCCTCAATGCAGGTTTGGTTGCTATGAATTTGGTTCTGGCTCTTACAGACCAAGGAATCGGATCAAATTTGATCCTTGGATTTGACAAATCAAAAGTCAATGAGGTTTTGGATATCGAAGACCGCTTCCGCCCAGAACTCTTGATTACAGTGGGATACACAGACGAAAAATTGGAACCAAGTTACCGCTTGCCAGTAGATGAAATCATCGAGAAAAGATAGAAAGAAGAAAAAAATGACAACAATTGATTTTACAGCAGAAGTAGAAAAACGCAAAGAAGACCTCTTGGCTGACTTGTTTAGCCTTTTGGAAATCAACTCAGAACGTGACGATAGCAAGGTTGATGCCCAGCATCCATTTGGACCTGGGCCGGTAAAAGCCTTGGAAAAATTCCTTGAAATCGCAGACCGCGATGGCTACCCAACTAAAAATGTTGACAACTATGCAGGACATTTTGAGTTTGGTGAAGGAGAAGAAGTTCTCGGTATCTTTGCCCACATGGATGTGGTGCCAGCTGGTAGCGGTTGGGATACAGATCCTTACATACCAACTATCAAAGACGGTCGCCTCTATGCGCGTGGTGCTTCAGATGACAAGGGTCCTACAACAGCTTGTTACTATGGTTTGAAAATCATCAAAGAATTGGGGCTTCCAACTTCTAAGAAGGTTCGTTTCATCGTCGGAACAGACGAAGAATCAGGCTGGGCAGATATGGACTACTACTTCGAGCACGTAGGACTTGCAAAACCAGACTTCGGTTTCTCTCCAGATGCTGAATTCCCTATCATCAACGGTGAAAAAGGTAACATCACAGAATACCTCCACTTTGCAGGAGAAAATGCAGGTGCTGCCCGTCTTCATAGCTTTACAGGTGGTTTGCGTGAAAACATGGTACCAGAATCGGCAACAGCTGTTGTTTCAGGAAATTTGGCTGACTTGCAAGGGAAACTAGATGCCTTTGTTGCAGAACACAAGCTCAGAGGAGAACTCCAAGAAGAAGCTGGCCAATACAAGGTGACGATCATTGGTAAATCAGCCCATGGTGCTATGCCTGCTTCAGGTATCAATGGTGCGACTTACCTAGCCCTCTTCCTTAGCCAGTTTGACTTTGCTGGTCCAGCCAAAGACTACCTTGACATCGCTGGTAAAATTCTCTTGAACGACCATGAGGGTGAAAATCTCAAGATTGCTCATGTGGATGAAAAGATGGGTGCTCTTTCTATGAATGCCGGTGTCTTCCGCTTTGACGAAACAGGCGCTGACAATACCATTGCCCTTAACATCCGCTATCCAAAAGGAACAAGTCCAGAACAAATCAAGTCAATCCTTGAAAACTTGCCAGTTGCTTCTGTTAGCCTTTCTGAACACGGTCACACGCCTCACTATGTGCCAATGGAAGATCCACTTGTGCAAACCTTGTTGAATGTCTATGAAAAACAAACTGGTCTTAAAGGTCACGAGCAAGTCATCGGTGGTGGAACCTTTGGTCGCTTGCTAGAACGAGGTGTTGCCTATGGTGCTATGTTCCCAGACTCAATTGACACCATGCACCAAGCCAATGAATTTATCGCCTTGGACGATCTCTTCCGAGCAGCAGCAATCTATGCCGAAGCTATTTACGAATTGATCAAATAAAATGATAGAAGTCTGAGATGTTATGCTTGGACTTCTTTTTGGAGGGAAAGTAGATGTCTCAAATTGAAAGAATCAAACAGGCTATTATGGCAGATCCGCAGAATGTCAGCTATACAGAGCGTGGCATTGAGCCTCTCTTTGCAGCGCCAAAGACTGCTCGCATCAATATCATCGGTCAGGCACCTGGACTTAAAACCCAAGAAGCAGGCCTTTACTGGAAAGATAAGAGTGGTGACCGTCTGAGAGACTGGCTAGGTGTGGATGAAGATACTTTTTACAATTCAGGATATTTTGCTGTTTTGCCTATGGATTTCTACTTTCCAGGGCATGGCAAGTCAGGTGATCTGCCACCGAGAATTGGCTTTGCTGAAAAATGGCATCCGCAGCTCTTGCAAGAATTACCAGATATAAAGTTGACCCTCTTGATTGGACAATATGCCCAAGCCTACTATTTACATGAGAAAATCAGTGGCAAGGTGACAGAACGGGTAAAACATTACCAGAACTACTTACCAACATATTTTCCACTAGTTCACCCCTCACCGCGAAATCAAATCTGGATGGCTAAAAATCCTTGGTTTGAGGCAAAAGTGGTGCCAGATTTGAAAAAAAGAATTAAAACTATTTTAGGAGAAAAAGAATGAAAGAAATTACCTTTGACGCATTTTACCAGCTTTACCAAAACGACCAACTTTCTCTAGTGGACGTGAGAGAAGTGGATGAGTTTGAAGCTCTTCATTTAGAAGGTGCTCATAACCTGCCACTTAGTCAATTGGTTGATATCTATGATCAGTTGGACAAGAATCAGTTACATTATGTTATTTGTAAATCTGGGATGAGATCGGCGCGTGCTTGTCAATTTCTAGCTGAACAAGGTTATAAAGTTATCAATGTTCAGGGTGGCATGTTGGCCTTTGAAGAACTGTAAATAGTAGATTTTCTCCTACTTGGTGTGGACTGGGTAGGAGAGTTTTATTTTTAGACAATTCTTATTTTTGAGAATCTTGAAAACATTCAATATTTACTTCGTGATACTTTTTTCATACTCTTATTCATGATATACTAAGTCAGTATTTTATAAATATGAAGGAGATTTTCATGGCTAAAAAAGGTGCCCTAACAGGTTTACTCCTGTTTGGAATATTTTTTGGTGCGGGGAACTTGATTTTTCCGCCTTCTCTAGGTGCTCTATCTGGAGAACATTTTCTTCCTGCCATCGCAGGTTTTGTCTTTTCAGGCGTTGGTATCGCCGTCTTGACTCTTATTATTGGAACGCTAAATCCTAAAGGATATATCTACGAGATTTCAACAAAGATAGCGCCTTGGTTTGCGACTCTTTACCTCTCAGTTCTTTATTTGTCAATCGGTCCATTCTTTGCTATCCCACGTACAGCTACAACAGCTTACGAAGTAGGGATTAGTCCTCTTTTGTCGGATGCAAATAAAGGTCTTGGTTTGATTGTCTTTACAGTTCTGTATTTTGCAGCAGCCTATTTGATTTCGCTTAATCCATCAAAAATTTTGGACCGTATCGGCCGTATTTTAACTCCAGTCTTTGCGATTTTGATTGTTATCTTGGTTGTTCTGGGAGCTTTCAAATACGGTGGAACCAGTCCTCAAGTTGCTTCAACTGCTTATCAAGCTTCTGCCTTTGGTACAGGTTTCCTAGAAGGTTACAATACCTTGGACGCCCTTGCCTCAGTTGCCTTTAGCGTAATCGCAGTTCAAACCTTGAAACAACTTGGCTTCTCAAGTAAGAAAGAATACATTTCGACTATTTGGGTTGTTGGTATCGTTGTTGCCCTTGCCTTCAGCGCTCTTTACATCGGTTTAGGTTTCCTTGGAAATCATTTCCCAGTACCAGCTGAAGCGATGAAGGGTGGAACACCTGGTGTTTACATCTTGTCACAAGCGACTCAAGAAATCTTTGGCTCAACAGCTCAACTCTTCCTTGCAGCTATGGTTACTGTAACCTGCTTCACAACAACAGTTGGTTTGATTGTGTCTACAGCTGAGTTCTTTAATGAGCGCTTCCCACAAATCAGCTATAAGGTTTATGCTACAGCCTTTACCTTGATTGGATTTGCTATTGCTAACTTGGGTCTTGATGCGATTATCAAGTACTCAATCCCTGTACTGGTTATCTTGTACCCAATCACCATTGCCATCGTTATGATTGTCATTGTCAACAAATTTGTGGCTCTTTCAAAACCAGGTATGCAGTTGACAATTGCTGTGGTTACAGCTATTGCCATTGCAAGCGTATTAGGAAGCTCGTTTAAGGTTGAGTTTCTTGCGAATCTTGTCAACTCTCTTCCTTTTGCCAAGGCATCACTCCCATGGTTAGTACCAGCCGTTGTCGGAATCTTGCTCTCATTGGTTCTACCAAACAAGCAAGAAAGCGATGTTTTTGAAATGGAATAATCACTAAAATCACTTTTGTAGCAAAGTCTGCAGGAGTGATTTTCTTTTTTTATCCGATGATAAATGTGTTATAATAGGTAGCAAAAGAGGTGAAGAAATGAATCAAACAGTAGAATATATCAAAGAACTGACAGCCATTGCGTCGCCAACGGGCTTCACTCGGGAGATTTCGGACTATTTAGTCAAGACTATAGAAGGTTTTGGTTACCAGCCGGTTCGCACAGCTAAGGGTGGTGTCAATGTGACTATCAAAGGTCAAAATGATGAGGAGCATCGCTATGTGACTGCCCATGTGGATACGCTGGGTGCTATTGTTCGTGCTGTCAAACCAGACGGTCGTCTCAAACTGGATCGTATCGGTGGTTTTCCTTGGAACATGATTGAAGGAGAAAACTGTACCGTTCATGTGGCTAGTGCAGGTGAAAAAGTATCAGGAACCATCCTTATCCACCAAACTTCTTGCCATGTCTATAAGGATGCAGGAACTGCAGAACGCACGCAAGACAATATGGAAGTGCGTTTGGACGCCAAAGTAACTAGTGAAAAAGAAACTCGTGCTCTTGGTATTGAGGTCGGTGATTTTATCAGCTTTGACCCACGAACTGTCGTGACAGAGACAGGTTTTATCAAGTCTCGTCATTTGGATGACAAGGTCAGCGCAGCGATTTTGCTTAACCTGCTTCGTGTTTATAAGGAAGAGAAGATTGAATTGCCAGTAACAACTCATTTTGCTTTTTCAGTCTTTGAAGAAGTGGGACACGGTGCTAACTCTAATATTCCTGCTCAGGTAGTCGAATATCTGGCTGTGGATATGGGAGCTATGGGAGATGACCAGCAAACTGACGAATATACAGTGTCTATCTGTGTCAAGGATGCTTCTGGACCTTATCACTATGACTTCCGTCAACACTTGGTGGCTTTGGCGAAAGAGCAAGATATTCCATTTAAGTTGGATATCTATCCATTTTATGGTTCGGACGCTTCAGCAGCCATGTCCGCAGGGGCAGAAGTCAAACACGCCCTTCTCGGTGCTGGTATCGAGTCTAGTCACTCATATGAACGCACTCATATTGATTCGGTGGTCGCAACGGAACGTATGGTTGATGCTTATCTTAAGAGCGCATTGGTAGATTGATATGTGTTTGATTTGCCAGAGAATTGAGCTCATCAAGAAGGGAGAAAGTCCCTATTTTGTCAAAGAGTTGGAAACAGGCTATCTTGTGGTTGGAGACCACCAGTATTTTGCAGGCTATAGTCTCTTTCTAGCCAAGGAACATGTCACCGAATTGCACCATTTGAAAAAGGAGACAAGACTCCATTTTCTAGAAGAAATGAGTGTGGTCCAAGAGGCGGTTGCTAAGGCTTTTGCTGCTGAGAAAATGAATATCGAACTGCTAGGAAATGGCGATGCCCATCTTCATTGGCATCTGTTTCCTAGACGAAGAGGTGATTTGAATGGACACGGTCTTAAGGGACGTGGTCCAGTCTGGTGGGTTCCTTTTGAAGAAATGACAGCAGAAACCTGCCAAGCAAAACCGGATGAGATTAAAAGATTAGTCAAACGTTTATCGTTAGAAGTAGATAAATTATTAGAAATAAAGGAGTAGAAATGAAAAAAAGATACCTTATCTTGACAGCTTTGCTAGCCATGAGTCTAGCAGCTTGTTCACAAGAAAAAGCAAAAAATGAAGATGGCTCAGCTAAGACAGAGCAAACTGCTAAAGCTGATGGAACAGTCGGAAGTAAGGCTCAAGGAGCTGCCCAGAAAAAAGCAGAAGTGGTTAACAAAGGAGACTACTACAGCATCCAAGGGAAATACGATGAAATCATCGTAGCAAATAAACACTACCCATTGTCAAAAGACTACAATCCAGGGGAAAATCCAACAGCCAAGGCTGAGTTGGTCAAACTCATTAAAGCTATGCAAGAGGCAGGTTTCCCGATTAGCGATCATTACAGTGGTTTTAGAAGTTATGAAACTCAGACCAAGCTCTATCAAGATTATGTCAACCAAGATGGGAAGGCAGCAGCTGACCGTTATTCTGCTCGACCTGGCTATAGCGAACACCAGACAGGTTTAGCCTTTGATGTGATTGGGACAAATGGTGATTTGGTGACAGAAGAAAAAGCGGCCCAATGGCTCTTGGATCATGCTGCTGATTATGGCTTTGTTGTTCGTTATCTCAAAGGTAAGGAAAAGGAAACAGGCTATATGGCTGAAGAATGGCACCTTCGTTATGTCGGAAAAGAAGCAAAAGAAATTGCAGAGAGTGGTCTCAGTTTGGAAGAGTACTATGGCTTTGAAGGCGGAGATTACGTCGATTAAAAAATAAACTTTTCTCTTGCAATTCTAGATAAATAGTGTATAATAGATGAGTATGTGTAAAGCATACTTGTGGGAGGTAAAAATCTTTAATTACCGCCAAAACCACAAAGGAGGATTTAAAAATGGCTAAAAAAGTCGAAAAACTTGTAAAATTGCAAATCCCTGCTGGTAAAGCTACACCAGCTCCACCGGTTGGACCTGCTCTTGGTCAAGCTGGTATCAACATCATGGGATTCACAAAAGAGTTCAACGCTCGTACAGCTGACCAAGCTGGTATGATCATTCCAGTTGTTATCTCAGTTTACGAAGATAAATCATTTACTTTCATCACTAAAACACCACCAGCTGCTGTTCTTTTGAAAAAAGCTGCAGGTGTTGAAAAAGGATCAGGTACACCTAACAAAACTAAAGTTGCTACAGTTACTCGTGCACAAGTACAAGAAATTGCAGAAACCAAGATGCCAGATTTGAACGCAGCAAACATTGAGTCTGCAATGCGTATGATCGAAGGTACTGCTCGTTCTATGGGATTCACTGTTGTTGACTAATCAATAACACCCCCAATATAACCCGCAAGACTTCATCATTTCGAGAAGTGACGTGGGAGATGAAAATCGATTGAACCACTTACAAGGAGAATAGAAAATGGCTAAAAAAAGCAAACAACTTCGTGCTGCTCTTGAGAAAATCGACAGCACAAAAGCATACAGCGTAGAAGAAGCTGTAGCACTTGCAAAAGAAACTAACTTTGCAAAATTTGACGCAACTGTAGAAGTTGCTTACAACTTGAACATCGATGTTAAAAAAGCTGACCAACAAATCCGTGGAGCAATGGTATTGCCAAACGGTACTGGTAAAACTTCACGCGTTCTTGTTTTCGCACGTGGTGCAAAAGCTGAAGAAGCAAAAGCTGCTGGTGCAGACTTTGTTGGTGAAGACGACCTTGTTGCTAAAATCAACGACGGTTGGTTGGACTTCGACGTAGTTATCGCTACACCTGACATGATGGCTCTTGTTGGACGTCTTGGACGTGTCCTTGGACCACGTAACTTGATGCCAAACCCTAAAACTGGTACTGTAACAATGGATGTTGCTAAAGCAGTTGAAGAGTCTAAAGGTGGTAAAATCACTTACCGTGCTGACCGTGCAGGTAACGTTCAAGCAATCATCGGTAAAGTATCATTTGAAGCTGAAAAATTGGTTGAAAACTTCAAAGCTTTCAACGAAACAATCCAAAAAGCAAAACCAGCTACAGCTAAAGGAACTTACGTAACAAACTTGACTATCACAACTACTCAAGGTGTTGGTATCAAAGTTGACGTAAACTCACTTTAATCAGTAGTTTATATCAGAGAACGAGTGCGAAAGTGCTCGTTTTTTTGTTTTATTTCACTATACTTCATTATTCAACTATCTTGGAAAACCTCAAAAGTTGGTAGAAAGTTTTGCAATCGTCTTTCTAAAGTTAAATGATAAAAGGAAAATATATAAAAATGAGATAAAGCAATCGTTTTACAAGGTTAGTTTTAAATAAATATACAAAAATACTGATAAAAACTAACGAAGATTTAAATATAAAAAGAGGGTAGAAAATATTCAGAAAATAGGAACAAAAGCGACAATTTTAAAAAGTTATGACGCTTATGAAATGTTGATAAATCAAGTAAAATATTAACTAAATTTTACTTGGAAAATTGTTAATTTTTTTAAAAAATTATAAATCAAATGTCTTGTGTAATGATATAAGATATGATATTATTAATATACATGTTAATTGTGAATTATATAAAATTTCCTCTCAACTATGTAAAAAAATTGCTGATGGATTTTTTTTTGGGATTTTTAACTAACATGATGAAAATAAAAGGAGGTTGTTGGTTTCAATGAAAGGCAAGCAACAACAAGATTTTAGAGTAGAAAAGTACATCCGTTATGGGATTCGTAAATATAGTTTTGGAGCAGCATCTGTAGCGATTGCGGCTGGTTTGATGTTCCTTGGAAATGGAGCGGTATCTGCCAATGAAACTAAGCAGGTAGATGAGGCTGTCATTACAGTGAAACAAGCGACTGACTTAACTGATAAGATTGAGGATAAGAAGGACCAAGCTCCAGTTCAAAAAGAAGCTGAAGTTAAGAAAGCGACAGAAGAAAAAATAGTAGAGGCTCCTAAAGCGACTACAGAAAAAGCTCCTGAAAAGGTTGCTGCAAATAAAACAGCGCTCTATGAAGCAATTTCAAGCTTAGAAAATCGTATCACTACTGCTAAAAATGCAGATGCTAGTGCTCTTTCTGCTGCAAAGGAAGCATTGACGACTGCAAAATCAGTTTTTGCTAACCCAACAGCTGAACAAGCAGAAGTTGATAGCCAAACAGAAGCACTTAAGGCATTAGTGACAGTTCTTGCAGAATCAAACGCTGTTGAAACTGCCAAGAAAGAAGAAGCAGCTAATCAAAAGCAAGAAACTCCTGCAGTAGATACCCAGATTTTGAGCCAAGTTGCATCTGAAGCACAAGTTACCAATCAATTAGCTTATTCAGAAATGGACAAAAAGGATCTTGGGGCTGAGGGTAAAGCTGCTATCGAGGCTGCAGTTGCTAAAAACCAAGCTGTCCTAGCAGAAACGAACAAACTCTTGGCTGATAAGAGCTTGACAAAAGAACAAGTGGATGCCCAATTGAACCGTTTGAACGAGTCTATTCAGGCAGTTTACGATGAATTGAAACGAAACGGTATTGGCCGTGATGGAAAATTTGCAGTAGCTCTTTCAGCGGGTGAAGGATATACAGATAAATCAGAAGCAAAAAGTGCAGAAAATGGTCAATTCACAGAAACAAGTACTGGTAAATCTTATACAGTATTAGATGGAAACCAAGCATATCGTCTTTATGTTCATGGATACCAATCAGAAAACAGCGAGAGAGAAGCAACGCCTAATCCACCTGCAGCACAAGGTGGACGTACTGACCTTCCATTATCAAGTGAAGAAGCTAAAAAATTAGCAAAAGAAGCACCAATGTGGAAAGGAATGCCACGTCCAACAGGTTCAAAAATTGGAAATGGAACATATACTTCTGGTGGTGGTTATGAATTTATCGCAACAGAAATCTACGGTTACAACTATGACCAAGGGAATCATTATGTTTACATTAAAGATGTGAAGAAACGTTTCAGTTTATCTCCAGAAGCAACTGCAGCTGGATACAGTATTAAAAACATTGAACTATCGAACTTAATCCCTGGTTTAGCCTATAATAAAAACTCAGATTCTGTCGAAGGATATGTATCCGCTAGTATCCAAAATGGGGTTTATGACTTCCGTTATGAAGTAACTGTTACAAAACCTGATGGATCAACAACAGTGGTACCTTTTAAAGATTTAAAAGCCGGATGGATGGGTTGGCAAGATACAACTGCACCAAGAGTTGTAGGAGACTCTACTGTAGTAACAGTTGGTGATACAATTAGCCATGATCTTAAATATCTAGATAACGATGGATTTGCAAACGATACTCGTGCTAATTATAAAATGAATGGTCAACCAATTGTACCTGGTAAAAAAGCAAGTGGTAAAGCAACCTTTACAGGTCTTGATGGAACAGAGTTAACATCAATGAATAGCTTTGTTATTAACCAACCTCACCTTGTTGTAAATGGTGAGTACATGGCAAGTAAAAAATCAATCGCGAATACAATTCCAGGTTTAACATTTGATCCAACGAAAAATTTACTTGAAGGACAAGCATCAGATGCTGGAATTTACACATTAGCAGTACTAGCAAAAGACTTTAACAACGCGACAAACTCTAGAAATCCTCAATGGACAGCTAACGGTCAAGAAACTCACGAGAGTGTGACGATCGCGGTTGCTCCGAAGATTACTGTTAAAAACGTTGAAGCTTATGCCAAAGAATTAGATGTAACTATTTCTAAAGGTGCCAACACTGGTGAAGTCAGAATGCCTGATGGAACTGTTACGAAGTTTGCTGTAAAAGATGGTAAATGGGTTGTTACTGAAGGAACAACCAACTCAGCAGTAGCAGTAGGAACAGAACTAGGAGCAGCTTCAGAAACTGCTGATTCAAACTTCAAATTAGCAGTAACATCTGATGCTACCAAATACGTAGGTGTTGATAACATCGCAACAAAAGCAAGTACTGACAAAGTAAAAGCTAGCCTACAACGTGAGGTTGTAACAGTACGTGACAAAGATGGTAACTCATATGTTGCGACATTAAATGCAGCTACTGGTAAATACGCTATTCCAGACGATAAAGCTTATGAATTAGTCAATAATGGTGATGGAACATCAACATTAACAGAAAGACGTGTTTATACAGAAGCGCAATCAGATGGACAAATTAACTATATCGTTTATGAATTCAAACGTGTTTGGACAGTTGAATCTAACGCAGCTACATTAGTAGATCGTGTTGCAGAAGTGCGTAAAAACGGTGAAGTAAAACAAGTAGTAAGTGTTGATCGTACAATTACAGAACTTCCATTTAAACAAGTAGCGGGAACTGATGGGGTTACTGTTCAAGTAACCTATGATTCAGTATCACAACAATGGGCTGCATCTGATGGTTCAACAGTAACAGCTACAAAAACAAATGCTGGATGGACATTAGAAACAAGTTCAGGATTTAGAGGATATGTAGCCTTCCGTGAAGCAACCGGAACTCAATTAGCTTCTATTCAAAATGCGAAGCCAACAGGAACATCAACAAGTTACTCAGAAAATAAAGATGCAACAGTAGACTTAATCGGTTCAGAAAAAGCAGCTGTTGGATTCGCAGATAAAATCGATGATAAATCAGATAACCCAGTATCAGATACAATTAAAACAAAATTAACAGTAACAGCTCCAGACGGAACTCAAAAAGTATTCGATGCAGCTCAAGCTGAAGAAGATGCCTACATTGCAGCTCAACGTACAGCAGCAGCCAAAACTCAAGCAGCGGCAGCAGCGGTTAAAAACGAACAAGATTCTATTAACGACTTAGCTCGTCAACAAGAAATTGTAGACCGTGAAACAAAATACGTAGCGAATGCAGAAGAAGCATTAACGAAATTAAAATTACGTACGGTTTCACCAACAGCTCAAGAATTAGCAGAACAATTATTGGCAGATGCTAGAGCAAGATTAGCAAAAGAAACAGAAGAATTACGTAGACAAGAAGCTGAACTTCCAGCAATTACAGCTAAAGTAGCAGCAACTCGTCAAGAAGCACTGGACGCAGAAGCAGCGGTAGAAACTGCACGTACAACTCTAAAAACAGCAGCAGAAGCAAACTTAGCAAATGCGAAGCAATATGTACTTTCACAAGTAGGGCGTTACAAAGTAACGGTAAGAGACGTTGACTCAAACGGTGTTGTAACGACTCCAACAGTAGGAGGAACAGATGCTGGTGAAGTAACAGAAGATGCAGTAGCAGAAACAACTTACTACATCGTAGTAACAGAACCTAAGAAAACATCAGGTGTTAAAGGTGAAGCTCAATCTACTTCGATGGAAGAAGCTCTAAAAGCAGGACAACCAGCAGGGGCAACAGTTTCTGACTATAAACTAGTAGATCCAGAAACAGGTAATAAATCAACTTCTGTAACAACAAACGAAGGAACTTACACAGTAAATCCAACAACTGGTGAAGTAACATTTACTCCAAACGCAGACTTTGTAGGAAATGCAACTCCAATCAAAGTTGAAGGTAATGTAACATTCAATGATGAATCAGGAAACCCTGTAAAAGTACCAGTATCAAACACTTATACACCAACAGTTTATGGTTTAGATAATGTAGATGATACAACAACAGGAAAACAAGGACAAACTCAAAAATCTATTACAGGAGCTGAGCGTTTCGATAAGTTAAATACTACTGAAAATACTCCTGATGGAACAAATGTTGATATGACTACTGCTAAGTACTCATTAACAGGTGCTAATGAAGAAGGTAAAGTAGTCGTTCCAAATGAAGGAACTTACTCAATTGATCCAACTACAGGTATCGTAACATTTGAACCGCTTCCAACATTCAAAGGAAAAGCTACAGGTGTGACAGTTAACGTTACAGCAAAAGCGACTGATGCTTCAGGAAAACAACTTGATGTAACATCATCAGCAACTTACACTCCAACAGTAACTCCAGTAGAACCAACTGGAACACCAGTTACATCTGAAGGAAAACAAGGACAATCTCAAACAGGTAAACCAACATTTACAGAAGGTGATCCTACAGCGCCAATTACAATTACTGAAGAGCAACCAGCGAAGTTCTTCGATCCAGTAACAAAACAACCGATTGAAGACAAAACAATTCCTGCAAAAGACGAAAAAGGAAATACAGTTGGTAAATACACAATCGATCCATTAACAGGTGTCGTAACCTTTACACCAAACAAAGACTTCACAGGAACACCAGTACCTGCGACAGTTGAAGTTAAAGACAAAAATGGAACACCAACAACAGCGACTTATACTCCAACAGTCACACCAGTTAAACCAACAGGAGAAGATGTAACTTCAAGCGGTAAACAAGGACAACCACAAGAAGGAACACCTAAATTCACACAAGGTGATGAAGTAGCACCAATTACAATTAACGAAGAGCAACCAGCTAAATTCGTAGTGAACGGACAACCTGTTGAAGACAAAGAAATTCCAGCAACAAAAGATGGAAAAGAAATTGGTAAATACAAGATTGATCCATTAACAGGTGTCGTAACCTTCACACCAAACAAAGACTTCACAGGAACGCCAGATCCAGCGACGGTAGAAGTTAAAGATAAGAATGGAACACCAACAACAGCTAACTACACCCCAACAGTAACTCCAGTTAAACCAACAGGGGAAGATGTAACTACAAGTGGAAAACAAGGACAACCACAAGAAGGAACACCTAAATTTACACAAGGTGATGAAGTAGCACCAATTACAATCAACGAAGAGCAACCAGCTAAATTCGTAGTGAACGGACAACCTGTTGAAGACAAAGAAATTCCAGCAACAAAAGATGGAAAAGAAATTGGTAAGTACAAGATTGATCCATTAACAGGTGTCGTAACCTTCACACCAAATAAAGACTTCACAGGCACACCAGATCCAGCAACAGTAGAAGTTAAGGATAAGAATGGAACGCCAACAACAGCTAACTACACACCAACAGTCACACCAGTAGTTCCAACGGCAACACCGAAAGAAACATCTGGAAAACAAGCTCAGCCACAAACACAAGATACTGAGACAATGTTCACTAAAGGTGATGAAGTAGCACCAATTGATAAAGCAACAGTTAAGCTTATCAATCCAGAAACTAATGAAGAAGTAACAAGTATTCCAGCGAAGAAAGATGGAAAAGAAGTTGGAACATACACAATCGATCCAGAAACTGGAGTCATTACATTCCAACCAAAAAAAGACTTCGTAGGAACGCCAGATCCAGTTAAAGTTACAGCGAAAGATACTAACGGAACAAAAGTAGAAACTACTTACACCCCAACAGTAACTCCAGTTAAACCAACAGGAGAAGATGTAACTACAAGTGGAAAACAAGGACAACCACAAGAAGGTACACCTAAGTTTACTCAAGGTGATGAAACAGCTCCAATCACAATTACACCAGAGCAACCAGCTAAATTCGTAGTGAACGGACAACCAGTTGAAGACAAAGAAATTCCAGCAACAAAAGATGGAAAAGAAATTGGTAAATACAAGATTGATCCATTGACAGGTGTCGTAACCTTCACACCAAACAAAGACTTCACAGGCACACCAGATCCAGCAACAGTAGAAGTTAAAGATAAAAATGGAACACCAACAACAGCTAACTACACACCAACAGTCACACCAGTAGTTCCAACGGCAACACCGAAAGAAACATCTGGAAAACAAGCTCAGCCACAAACACAAGATACTGAGACAATGTTCACTAAAGGTGATGAAGTAGCACCAATCGAAAAATCTACAGTTAAACTAGTAGATCCAAGTGGTAACGAAGTAACAAGTCTTCCAGCAACGAAAGATGGAAAAGAAGTTGGAACATACACAATTGATCCAGAAACTGGAGTAATCACATTCCAACCAAATAAAGACTTCGTAGGCACACCAGATCCAGCTAAAGTTACAGCTAAAGATACGAATGGAACAAAAGTAGAAACTACTTACACACCAACGGTAACTCCAGTAACTCCAACATCTGAACCAAAAGAAACAACTGGAATTCAAGGTGCAACTCAAGAGGGAACACCAACCTTTACTCAAGGTGATGAAACAGCTCCAATCACAATTACACCAGAGCAACCAGCTCAATTCGTAGTAGATGGAAAACCTGTTACAGACACAACAATTCCAGCAACAAAAGATGGAAAACAAATTGGAACATATACAATTGATCCAACAACTGGTAAAGTAACATTCACTCCAAACAAAGACTTCGTAGGAACACCAGATCCAGCGACAGTCCAAGTGAAAGATAAGAATGGAACACCAACATCTGCAACTTACACACCAACAGTAACGCCAGTAACACCAACAGCAGACCCAGCTGAAACAACAGATATCCAAGGTAAAGAGCAAACTGGAAAACTTGAATTCAAACCAGGTAACCCAGAAGTACCAATGGACGATGAAGTACCAGCAACATTCGAAGATGGTTCAACTGAAAAAGTAGTACCAGGTGAAGGAACTTATAAAGTAAATCCAGATGGAACGGTAACGTTTACACCAGAAAAAGGATTTACAGGCAAAGGAACAGGAGTAACAGTAAAACGTGTAGATAAGAATGGAACACCAGTTACAGCTAACTACACCCCAACAGTAACCCCAGTAACACCAACTGCAGACCCAGCTGAAACAACAGATATCCAAGGTAAAAAACAAACTGGCAAACCTGAGTTCAAACCAGGAAACCCAGAAGTACCAATGGATGATGAAGTACCAGCAACATTCGAAGATGGTTCAACTGAAAAAGTAGTACCAGGCGAAGGAACATACAAAGTAAATCCAGACGGAACAGTAACCTTCACCCCAGAGAAGACATTCACAGGAGTAGGTACAGGAGTAACGGTTAAACGTGTAGATAAGAATGGAACACCAGTAACGGCTAACTACACACCAACAGTAACGCCAGTAACACCAACAGCAGACCCAGCTGAAACAACAGATATCCAAGGTAAAGAACAAACTGGCAAACCTGAGTTCAAACCAGGAAACCCAGAAGTACCAATGGATGATGAAGTACCAGCAACATTTGAAGATGGCACAACTGAGAAAGTTATTCCAGGCGAAGGAACATATAAAGTAAATCCAGATGGAACAGTAACCTTCACTCCAGAAAAAGGCTTCACAGGCAAAGGAACAGGAGTAACGGTTAAACGAGTAGATAAGAACGGCACACCAGTAACAGCTAACTACACACCAACAGTTACACCAGTCACACCAGAAGGAACACCTGCAGAAACAACAGGAATCCAAGGTGCTAAACAAGAGGGAACACCTGAATTCAAACCAGGAAACCCAAATGTACCAATTGATGAAACAGTAGCTCCAACATTTGAAGATGGAACAACTGAGAAGAAAGTATCAGGAGAAGGAACATACACAATCGATAAAGACGGTAAAGTAACGTTCACTCCAGAACCACAATTCACAGGTACAGCTAAAGGTGTAACAGTTAAACGTGTAGATAAGAATGGCACACCAGTTACAGCTAACTACACCCCAACAGTAACACCAGTAACACCAGAAGGCACACCTGCAGAATCAACAGGACTTCAAGGTGTGAAACAAGAAGGCACACCTGAGTTCAAACCAGGAAACCCTAATGTACCAATCGATGAAACAGTAGCTCCAACATTTGAAGATGGAACAACTGAGAAGAAAGTACCAGGCGAAGGAACATACACAATCGATAAAGACGGTAAAGTAACGTTCACTCCAGAACCACAATTCCTAGGTACAGCTAAAGGTGTAACAGTTAAACGTGTAGATAAGAATGGCACACCAGTGACAGCTAAATACACACCAACTGTCAACCCAGTTAAACCAACAGGTGAACCTGCGAAAACAATTAATAAAAAAGGTGAAACTCAAACTGGAACACCAAAATTCACCCCAGCAGATCCTAATGTGCCAATCGACGAAAAAGTTCCAGCAACATTCGAAGATGGTTCAACTGAAAAAGTAGTACCAGGAGAAGGTAAATATACAGTTGATAAAGATGGTAAAGTTACATTCACTCCGGAGCCTAATTTCGTAGGTAAAGCAAAAGGTGTAGCAGTAAGACGTGTTGATACAAATGGTAACCCTATTACTTCAATGTACTTACCAGTTGTAACTCCAGAATTACCAGAAGCTAATCCAGCATTCTCTAGCGATTATCAAGGTAAGACACAAACTGGAAAACCAACCTTCGTACCAGGAAGTCCTAATACTCCAATCGACGAAACAGTACCAGCAACATTCGAAGATGGTACAACAGAAAAAGTGGTTCCAGGCGAAGGAACATACACAGTGGCACCAGACGGAACAGTAACCTTCGTTCCAGAAAAAGACTTCATTGGAACTGCTTCAGGAGTACTTGTAGTACGTGTAGATACAGAAGGTAACCTAGCTTATGGAGCATATATCCCAACAGTGCTTCCTACACCTTCAGTACCTGAAACACCATATACACCAACACCTACAAAACCAGTTACCGATAAAGTTTTAACTACTTATGTAGATGAAAATGGTGAATTAATCATTCCAGACGAAAATGGATCACATCCAGGTAAAGGGTTAGAAGGATATGAAATCGTTCGTACGGAAACAGATGATAATGGTAATGTTCGCAATGTTTATCGCAAGATTCAATCTCAAAAACCAGTACAACCGGTAGAGCCAGCAAATCCAGCAATGCCTGAACAGCCAGCTAATTCTCAAGTACCAGCAACTCCAGCACAACCAGTACAAGAAGCACAAGCTACAGTGTCGAAAGAAACTGAGACTAAACGTGAATTGCCAAATACTGGTACAGAAGAAAATGTTAGCTTAGCAGCACTTGGACTTCTCGGAGTATTGAGTGGATTTGGTCTTGTGGCACGAAAGAAAAAAGAAGACTAATTTCTAATCTCCCATTCTTAAAATAGGAACTCGATTCTTCGATAAAAAAACCAGCCAGTCATTTAGATTGGTTGGTTTTGTTTTTTTGCTCTTGTTTTATTTCGTTATACTTCATTATTCAATGATCTATGAAAATCTCAAAACTTGGTGGAAAGTTATGCACTCATCTTTCTAAAGTTAAATAATAAAAGGAAAATATATAAAAATGAGATAAAGTAATCGTTTTACAAAATTATTTTTAAATAAATATACAAAAAGACTGGTATAACTAACGAAGATTTAATTTTGAAAAGAGGTTAGTAAATATTCAGAAAATAGAAACAAAAGCGACAATTTTAAAAAATTATGACGCTTATGAAATGCTGATAATTCAGGAAAAATATAAAGTTAAATTTTAGATGCCAAAATATGGATTGTTTAAAAATTTGAGACAAATAAATTGATTGTTAAGTATAAGTGTGGTATTATTTATATACATGTTAGTGGTGAATTATATAAAATTTCCTCTCAACTATGTAAAAAAATTGCTGATGGATTTTTTTTGGGATTTTTAACTAACATGATGAAAATAAAAGGAGGTTGTTGGTTTCAATGAAAGGCAAGCAACAACAAGATTTTAGAGTAGAAAAGTACATCCGTTATGGGATTCGTAAATATAGTTTTGGAGCAGCATCTGTAGCGATTGCGGCTGGTTTGATGTTCCTTGGAAATGGAGCGGTATCTGCCAATGAAGCAGCGGTTAATGGGACTACTCCAGATTCATCAGTAGTGGCATCTAATCCAGAAAATGATGGAACTTCAGCCAAACCAGCAACTTCAGTAGCTGAAAAAGAAGTAAAGGAAGAGGAGTCTAAAAAGGTAGATACTCCAGTTCAAAAAGAAGCTGAAGTTAAGCAAGCAGCAGAAGCAACAACAGTAGAGACTCCTAAAGCAACTGCTGAAAAGGTTGCTGCTAATAAAACGGCGCTCCATGAAGCGATTTCGAGCTTAGAAAACCGTATCGTTGCAGCTAAAAATGCAGATGCAAGTGCTATCTCTGCAGCAAAGGAAGTTTTAGCGACTGCAAAATTAGTTTTTGACAACCCAACAGCTGAACAAGCAGAAGTAGATAGCCAAACAGAAGCTCTCAAGGCTTTAGTGACAGTTCTTGTAGAATCAAACGCTACTGAAACTGCCAAGAAAGAAGAAGCAGCTAAACAAAAACAAGAAACTCCAGCGGTAGATACTAAGGTTTTGAGCCAAGTTGCATCTGAAGCAGAAGTTACCAGTCAATTAGCTTATTCAGAAATGGAGAAAAAGGACCTTGCGTCTGAGGGTAAAGCTGCTATCGAAGCTGCAGTTGCTAAAACCCAAGCTGTCCTAGCAGAAACGAACAAATTGTTGGCAGATAAGAGCTTGACAAAAGAACAAGTGGATGCCCAATTGAACCGTTTGAACGAGTCTATTCAGGCAGTTTATAATGAATTGAAACGAAACGGTATTGGCCGTGATGGAAAATTCGCTGTAGCTCTTTCAGCGAACGAAGGATACACAGCTTCTACTACAGAATTAAGAAAAGAAAATGGTGAATTTCTTGGTTCTACAGGTAAATCTTACAAAGTACTAGATGGTAACGCTAACTATAAAGTTTATGTTCATGGTTATCAATCTGAGAACACTGATGTGCCTGCGGCTAATAGTGGACAAGCCGGGGTTAGTGGACGTACAGATATTCCTTTATCAAAAACAGAAGCTCAGAAACTTGGACGAGAAGCAGAATTATGGAAAGGTAAAATTCGTGCTACAGGAAAAACTAATGGGAATTCAATATGGGGTGCAGGAGGTGCCTATGAGTATCTAGCCACAGAAATCTATGGTTATACTTTTGAACAAGGAAATCATTATGTATATCTTACTGATGTGAAAAAACGTTTTAGTTTATCACCAGAAGCAACTGCGGCAGGATACACAATTAAAAACATCGCGTTAAGTAACTTACTTCCAGGATTAGCTTATAATGAAAATACAGATACTGTAGAAGGCTATGTAGCATCTACTCTTCAAAATGGTGTATATGACATGCGCTATGTTGTAACTGTAGAGAAAGGTGGAGCTACTCAGCAAGTTACTTTCAGAGACTTAACAGCTGGATGGGTAGGATGGCAAGATTCATCTGCACCAGTTATTCAAGGGTCATCAAAATTAGTAACAATAGGCGATCAAGTTGATCATAATATCAAATATGTTGATAATGATGGAATGACTCGTGATAAAAGAGCTGATTATGTATACAGAAGTAATGGAGAAAAAGTTGTTGCCGGTTCAAAAACTGCTCCTGGAGGCACGAGCGGAGCAACCTTTACTGCAGTTGATGGATCTAAAGTAAATACCGAGAACGGACCACAAACAGTCACAGCGCATACTGCCTTAAACGGTAATTATACAGGAAATCAAACTTCGATAAATGATGTAGTACCAGGATTAAATTACAATCCAAAAACTGGAGATATTACAGGAACGGCAAGTGAAGCTGGAATTTTCACAGCAGCTGTTTATGCAAAAGACTATAATAATACAACCAATGCGAAAAATCAGGATTGGAATATGTATGGTCAAGAAGCTCATGAAAATATTACAATTGCAGTAGCGCCTAAAATTACTGTTAAGAACGTTGAAGCTTATGCAACAACTGTACCTGTGACAATTTCAAATGGAGCTAACAAAGCTGAAATTACAATGCCAGATGGAACAGTTACAAAACTTGTAGTTAAAGATGGTAACTGGACAGTTGCAGCAGGTACTACAAACACTGCGTTACAAGAAGGTGCGGTGTTAGGAGCGGCTTCAACAACAGGAGATTCAACTCTTAACTTATCAGTGACTCCAGAATCTACAAAATATGTTGGTGTCGATAACATTGTAACAAAAGCCACAACTGATAAGGTAAAAGCAAACATCCAACGTGAATTTGCGATGGTAACTGACGCGGCAGGTACTACACTTAAAGCGGAATTTAACCGTGCAACAGGTAAATATTCGTTACCTACTGAAAAAGCTTATGAACTAAAAGACAATGGTAATGGCACATCAACTCTTATTGAACGTCGTGTTTATACAGATGCTCAAGCAAATGGTGATGTTAAGTTCGTTGTTTATGAATTTGAACGTACATGGAATACAACATCTTCTGCGTCAACATTAGTGGACAAGATTGCTGAAATCCGTAAAAATGGTGAGGTAACAGCAGTAGGTAATGTTACACGTACAGAGACATTGGTTAAAAAAGATAACACATCTTCAGAACAAGGAATGGTAGTTACAGTAAGCTATGACTCAGTAACAAACCAATGGACATCTTCTGACGGTACAGCAGTAACAGCTAAAGAATCAAATGCTGGTTGGGAAATCGAGACAGCATCAGGATTTAAAGGGTATGTAGCATACCGTGAAGCAAGCTCAACAGACGTAGCATCAATTCAAAATGCTAAACCAACAGGGACTTCAACAAGTTATTCAGAAGCAAAAGGTACATCAGTGGACTTAATTAAGTCAACTAAAGCAAATGTAGCATTCGAGGATACAATCGATGATAAAACATCAGCAACAGATTCTGATACTATTAAAACAAAAGTAACGGTAACAGCTCCAGATGGAAGCCAAAAAGTATTTGATGCGGCGAAAGCAGAAGAAACAGCTTATATTCAAGCACAACGTACAGCGGCAGCTAAAACTCAAGCGGCAGCAACGGCTGTAAAAGAACAACAAGAATCACAAAATGAATTAGCACGTCTTCAAGAACTATTAGATCGTTCAACAAGAACGGTAGAAGATGCTCAATCAGCATTAGATAACTTAAAACTACGTACAATTTCTCCAACAGCTCAAGAATTAGCAGAAAGAAAACTTGCGCATGCCAAAGAGTTTAAAGCATCTATTGAAGCGCAACTAGCAACAGCTCAAGCAAATCTTTCAACAAAAAATACTGAAGTAGAAACGGCGCGTACAGCTGCTTTAGAAGCTGAAAAAGCGGTAGAAACAGCTCGTGAAGCATTGAAAACAGCTGCAGCAGCAAACCTAGCAAATCCAGAAATCGCAGCTTACACATTGGGTCAATATGGAAGCTATAAAGTTACAGTAAGAGCAGTAGACTCAAACGGTGTTGTAACTACTCCAACAGTAGGAGGAACAGATTCAGGTGAAGTAACTGATGATGCAGTAGCAGAAACAACTTACTACATCGTAGTACCTAAACCAGAAATTTCTTCAGGAGCACAAGATACTCCACAAAGTGATACTATGGAAAAAGGATTCAAAACTGGTCTTCCTGAAAACTCTACAGTATCTGATTACAAACTAGTAGATCCAACAACAGGAAATAAAGTTTCTTCAGTAACAACTGATGAAGGAACTTACACAGTAGATCCAACAACTGGAAAAGTAAGCTTCACACCAGCTCAAGGATACATCGGAACTGCTAAACCATTAACAGTAGCAGCTAATGTAACTATCCCAGGAGAAGATGGTAACCCTGTAACAGTAGAAGCATCAACTACATACACACCAACAGTATATGGTGTTAAAGGTAATGCTGATACAACTAAAGATGTACAAGGAGCAGTCCAAACTTCTAAACCAGGAAGTGAAAGATTCTCTAAACTAAATACTCCAGAAAACACACCAGATGGTACGAATGTTGATCTAACTACAGCTAAGTACTCATTAGAGGGTGCTGATAATGAAGGTAAAGTTGTTGTTCCAAACGAAGGAACTTACAAAATCGATCCAACAACAGGTGTCGTAACATTTACTCCACTTCCAACATTCACAGGAACAGCCCAAGGTGTAGATGTAAAAGTAACAGCTAATGCAACTGATAAAGAAGGAGCTACTGTAGAAGTAACAGCAACAGGAAAATACACTCCAGTCGTTGAACCAGCAACTCCAACTGCAGAAGCAGCAACATCAACAGATGTACAAGGTGCAACTCAAGAGCATCCTGTAACATTCAACGATTCGAAAACAACAATCGATGGTGTTGAGAAAAAAGTACCAATCGATCCAACAACATACACGTTATTAGATGAAAATGGTAACCCAGCTACAGAAGTACCAGCTAAAGACGCTACAGGAAAAGTAGTAGGTACTTACACTGTTAAGAATGTAGATGGAAAAGCAGTTGCAGTGTTTACACCAACTGATAAAACATATGTAGGTAAAGTAGAACCAGTAACAGTTCAAGCGAAAGATAAAAACGGAACACCTGTAACAACTACTTATACACCGAACATTACACCTGTAACACCAACAGGAACTCCGACAACTTCAGAAGGAATCCAAGGTTCACCTCAAGAAGGAACTCCAACATTTACACAAGGTAACCCAGTGGCTCCAATTAAAATTGATGAGACACAACCTGCTAAATTAGTAGATCCAACAACAGGTAAACCAACAGATGAACCAACAATTCCAGCTAAAGATGCAACAGGAAAACAAGTTGGTACATACACAATTGATCCAACAACAGGAAAAGTAACCTTCACACCGAATAAAGACTTCGTAGGTACACCAGTACCAGCAACAGTAGAAGTAAAAGATGCGAATGGAACACCAGCAACCGCTACTTATACACCAACTGTTAAACCAGTGACTCCAATCGGTAAAGTGGCGTTCACAGAAGATATTCAAGGTGCAACTCAAAGCGGTAAACCAGCCTTTGAAGGTGGTAAAACAACTGTAAATGGTAAAGAAGAAACTGTACCAATGGACGACACTGTACCTGCAACATTTGAAGACGGTTCAACTACAAAAGTAGTACAAAACGAAGGTACTTACACAGTAGCTCCAGATGGCACAGTAACATTCGTACCAGAGAAAACATTCTCAGGTAAAGGTACGACTCTAACAGTTATCCGTAAAGACAAAAACGGAACACCAGCTCGTGGAGAATACACAGCAGTCGTTCATCCAGTAACACCTACAGGATGGGATGTCATCTCTGCAGATATCCAAGGTCAAGAACAACATGGTAAACCTAAGTTCAAAGGTGGAACAGTAGAAATCGGTGGAGAAGAGAAAACTGTAGAAATCGATGAAAATGTAGCACCAGTCGTACTTGACCCAGCTACCAAACAACCAGTAGCAGTTGGAACTCCAATTAAAGTTGACGGAGAAGGGGAATATACTCTTCAACCAGACGGAACAGTGAAATTCGTTCCTGAGAAAACATTCGTTGGGGAAGCTAAAGGGGTAATCGTTCAACGTGTTGATAAACTTGGACAACCAGCTATTGGTAAATACCGTCCAATCGTTATCGGAGCTAAACCAAAAGCACAACCAGCTACATCACAAGATGTTCAAGGTCAAGTTCAAAAACAACCTGTTACATTCATCGATAGTGTGGTAGATAAAACGACTGTACCTGATATCGATCACCCAGATGTAAAAGTAGCAGAACAAAAAACTGTACCGATTGATCCAGCAACGTATACATTATTAGATGAAAATGGACAACCAGCTACGAAAGTTCCTGCCAAAGATCCAGAAGGAAATGTAATCGGGGAATACACTCTTGAAGTAGTAGACGGTAAAGCTGTCGGAGTATTAACACCGAATGCAACCTACTACGGTAAAGTACAACCAGTAAAAGTTCGTGCTGCAGATACAAATGGTATTACAGTAGAAACTACTTACACACCATACATCACACCGGTAACACCAACAGCGACTCCAGTTACTTCAGAAGGAATCCAAGGTAAGTCACAAGAAGGTACACCAACATTCAAAGAAGGTGACAAAAAAGTACCTATTAACTTAGAGAAAGCACCAAAACTAGTAGATCCAACAACAGGAAAACCAACAGAAGAAAAATCTGTAAAAGTACCGAACGAAGGAACTTACGAAATTGATGAAAATGGTAAAGTAACCTTTACCCCAGAACCAAACTTCACTGGTGAAGCTAAAGGAATTGAAGTTCAACGTGAAGATAAAAACGGTACACCAGTAAATGGTAAATACACTCCATTCGTTAAACCAGTAACACCAAAAGGTGACGATAAAGGTACTGAAGATGTTCAAGGTGCACCACAAAAATCAACACCAACATTCACAGGTGGTAAAACTACTGTTAACGGTAAAGAAGAAACAGTCGAAATTGATACTACAAAACCAGCTAAATTGGTAGATCCAACAACAGGTAAACCAACAGATGCAACAACTGTAAAAGTACCGAACGAAGGAACATACACAATTGATCCGAATAGTGGGGAAGTAACATTTACCCCAGAACCACAATTCAAAGGTAAAACTTCAGGAATTAAAGTTCAACGTGTTGATAAAAATGGAACACCAGCAACAGCGACTTATACACCAACTGTAGTACCAGTAACACCAACAGGTGAAGAAAAAACTACTGTAGGTATCCAAGGAGCAACGCAAAAAGCAACTCCAAACTTCACACCAGGTAAAACAACTGTTAATGGAGTAGAAAAAACTGTAGAAATCGATGAAACTAAACCAGCGAAATTCGTAGATCCAGAAACTGGTCAACCAACAGATAAAACTACTATTAAAGTACCGAACGAAGGAACATACACAATCGATCCGAAATCTGGAGAAGTAACATTCACACCAGAACCAAACTTCACAGGACGCGGAACAGGTGTAACAGTTCAACGTGTTGATAAAAACGGTACTCCAGCTGAATCAACATACACACCAACAGTAGTAGGAGTCACACCAAAAGGTAAAGAAGCTAAATCTAAAGACCTACAAGGTGAAACTCAAACAGGAAAACCAACCTTCACAGGTGGAAAAACAACTGTAAATGGTAAAGAAGAAACAGTCGAAATCGATAACGATAAACCAGCAACATTCGAAGATGGCTCAACTACAAAAGTAGTACCAAACGAAGGTACTTACACTGTAGCACCAGATGGAACTGTAACATTCGTACCAGAATCTAAATTCACAGGTGTAGCAACAGGAGTAACTGTAAAACGTGTTGACAAAAATGGAACACCAGTAACAGCCAAATATACACCAACTGTTATTCCAGTATCCCCATCTGGAGAAGATGTAACATCAGTTGGACCTAAGAACACACCTCAAGAAGGAACACCAATCTTCAAAGGTGGATCAGAAACTGTTAACGGTAAGAAGAAAACAGTAGAAATCGATAACGATGTACCAGCGACATTCGAAGATGGTTCAACTACAAAAGTCGTGCCAGGAGAAGGAACTTACACAGTAGCACCAGACGGAAAAGTAACATTCACTCCAGAAAAAGACTTCGTAGGTGTAACAAAAGGTGTAACTGTAAAACGTGTGGATAAAAATGGAACACCAGTAACGGCGAAATACACACCAACAGTTCTAGGAGCAACATCAACTAAAGATGTAGAATCTGAAGGACCAAAAGGTAAACCTCAATCAAATACTCCAGTATTCGAAGGAGACATCGACAAAGATGTACCACCAACATTTGAAGATGGAAAAACTACAAAAGTAGTACCAGGTCAAGGAACTTACACTATCGATCCGAACGGAAAAGTAACCTTCACTCCAGAACCAGAATTTGTTGGAACAGCAAACAGCGTAACAGTTGTAAGAAAAGATAAAAATGGTAAAACAATTTTTGCATCTTACACACCAACTGTTCGCCCAGAAACAATTTTTAGAGATAAAGAAGGCAAAGAAATTCCAGGATACCCAAGTGAAGATGGAACAACTCCTAACAAAGAAATTCCAGGATATAGATTTGTAGAAACTATTACAGATAATGATGGTAATACAAAACACGTCTACGAAAAAGTTAAGACTTCATTCAAGGATAAAGAAGGAAATGAGATTCCAGGAAATCCAAGTGAAGATGGCGAACAACCTAAGAAAGATATTCCAGGCTACCGCTTCGTAGAGACTAAGAAACTTCCAAATGGCGATGTAGAACACGTTTATGAGAAAGTTTCAACACCACTTATTCCTCAAACAGAGCCAGGCAAGCAAAACACAACTACTTGGACTGATGAGAATGGAAATCCATTGAAACCAACGGAACCAGGTTCTAAAGAACCAGGAACCATTCCAGGTTACGAATATGTGAAGACTGTGACAGATCCAAATGGAAATATCAGACATATCTTCAAGAAAGTTGAGATGCCAACTCCAAGACCAGTTGAACCAAGTCAACCTGTTCAGCCAGTTTCTCCACAAGAGCCAACAAGCCCTGAGAAACCAGTAGCTCCAGACATGCCAGTAGTACCTGAGCAGCCAAAACAACCAGCAACACCTAAATATGTTGAAGGTCAAAAAGAGTTGCCAAATACTGGTACAGGAGACAATGCTAGCCTTGCAGCACTTGGACTTCTCGGAGTCTTGAGTGGATTTGGTCTTGTATCTCGCAAGAAGAAAGAAGATTAAGCTAACTAATTTGTAATTAGTTAATCTAATCCACATCAAATAGAAAACCGATGATTTATTTCATCGGTTTTTTAGCTCTTTGCGAATATTAAATACGAATTTTCAACAGCTAAATCAGAAATTCTAAATGAATTTAGCTGAGATTGGCATTCAATATACTTTTAAATATCAAAATACATATGATAAAAGATTTATAAAAAAAATCAAACGGATTTAATTAATAAATATACAAAAAATAATATATATAGAAATGAATTTTAATCCAAAACAATATACATTTATACATAGAAAGCGAATTCAAGAATATGTTGAAATGTCAAAAAATAGTAGAAAAAGTTAAAAAATGTAGATTTTTTTATATAATTCAGACAATTTTCACTACTTTTTAGAGAATGACATAGATAAAAATTGAAATTTTCATGTTATTTTCAAGCAAATAAATTGAATATTACTAGATAGTGTGATAGAATGAATATACATGTTTCGGAAGAAAAGTAGTATATAGAGAAATTCCTTTGTTTGTGAATGAAATGAAGGGGTTTTAATTTTTACTATATCTATAAACATGATATAAAACAAAAGGAGGTTGTTAGTCTCAATGAAAGGCAAACAACAACAAGATTTTAGAACAGAAAAGTACATTCGTTACGGTATTCGTAAATATAGCTTTGGAGCAGCATCAGTAGCCATTGCGGCTGGTTTGATGTTCCTTGGAAATGGTGCAGTATCAGCGACTGAAGTGCAATCAGCTGAAACAGCTATCTCAACAGTTGCTCCTAGTAAAGATGATAAGGAACAGGCTGAGCCTAAAGCTGAAACAGTAGAAACTGTAAACCCAGAAACTGAAAAAGCTACAGAAGTGAAACCTGAAGTTAAAGTAGCAAATAAAGCTACACTTGAAGCTAAAGTTGCTGCTTTAGAATCTAAACTTTCTAACGCTAAATATGCAGATGCTTCAGTAGTAAGTTCAGCTAAGGAAGTATTGGCAACAGCTAAAGCAACTCTTGCAAAAGAAGATGCTAGTCAAGTAGAAGTAGACAAACAAGTTGAAACTGTTATAGCTTTAAGTACAGTTGTAACTGAGTCAAACACTGCTGGCTTAGAAAAGAAAGAAGCAGCTGATAAGGAAGCAGCAAAAGCTGAGGCAGAAAAAACTGCAACTCCAGCTGAAAGAGCTCTTTCAGTAGCAACAACAACACTTACACAAGTTTCATCAGAAGCTGAAGTAACTAACAAATTGGCTGAAACTGAGCTTGCTAAGGCTGATGTTAAAGAAGAAAATAAAGCAGCAGTTACAGCAGCGGTCGCTAAAAACCAAGCAGTTCTTGCTGAAACAAAAGCTCTTTTGGCTGATAAGAGTGTCACAAAAGAGCAAGTAGATGCTCAATTGGAACGTCTTAACGAATCAATCCTTGCAGTTTACAACGAGTTGAAAAACGCTGGAATCAACCGTGATGGCAAGTTCTCATATGTCTTAGCTGATGTTGCTGATACAGTAGCAGAACCACCACTTTCAGAAGATGAACAAATCAATCACTGGAAGAAGTACGCAGATAAAAACACAGAGCGTTTGACTAAACAAATCAAATGGTTCGATATTGCCAATAGTAAAGCAACGGTAGAAAATCTTGGTGCAGGTGATACCCTTCAAGTAGGAACAAAATTCACGCAAGAAATTTCACCTGGATATGTTGTAACCTTAACAGTTACTAAATTAGCACCATTTAACTCAACTGATGAGTACAAAAAACGTGGTGGAGCAGGATATGATGCCAATGCTATTAATGAGTACAAAGATGGAACTCCAGCTGAATTAAAAGTAGTAACACAAGGAAGTTACTCTGTTGCAAAAACAAACGGTATGGATACTAAAGGTAAAACAGTTATCCAATCTGTTAAAGATGGAGCTAACGTAGGGGTAGAATTCTCGGTTAAATCTACTTTAAATGGTAAAGAAGTACCTTCAAACGTTGTATTCTTAACAGGGGAAGAAGCTGGTTCGTCAGAAGTTGAAATCTACAAAACAGATGGAGATGGATTTGAATTAGTAACTGAATTATCAAACACAACACCAAGATATAGTACTGCTCGTTCTTATACTGCAGAAACTTATGAATACAGAACATTGCCTTCTGCCGGACATGGGCAAGATGGTTATCGTAAACAATATGGGGTAGAATATACTCTTGAAGGTTCAGGGAAGCAAGCCTTTGAAAAATTCAAAGCAGATAAAGCAGCAGGATTTTTCAATACGACTGTGACATCAGATACTGTTATTGCTATGAAAGCAGAAGATGGTAAATACCACACAGATGGATTAGGGACACAAGTTTTTGGACCGGTCTCAACTCACCGTGATTCAGGTTTCTCTACTCCATTGGTAATGACGCGTAATGCTAAAAACATTGGTATGTACATCTTTTCTGCAGGTCAACAAGGATCTATGCTAGGATTTATGGTCCTAGATGAAGGGGACGCTCCAGCTTCATACGGACGTGTAGCCCACTCTATCTCTAAATCTGATGGACAAAAACAACCATACCTAGGATCTGTTCCAGCTGACGTTGACGTACGTACAACTCCAATTAACAAAACAAGTGCTTTTGTATACGATGATATCAATGGTATCGGTGATGCAGATGAAGGTGCTCGTCAATTAATGGGTGACGAAGTAGCTCCAAACGATAACTACAAACTAAAAAAAGTTAATGATGGAACTTACTCAATGACCTTTGATGCCCACCTAGATGGAGAAGCTAAAGCTTATGTTAACGGTTGGATCGACTTCAACGGAAATGGTAAATTCGATGAAGGCGAAGGTGCAGGTGTAACAGAAGTTACACAGGATGGAAAAGTAACACTTACTTGGACAAATGACTACCAAAACGTAGATACAACTGCTACTAAATTAGCTACTCGTTTACGTATTGCATACGATAAAGCTGACGTTAAGGAAGCTACTGGTATTGCCTACTCAGGTGAGGTAGAAGACTTCCAAATTCAGCAAACAGTCCCACCTCGTGGAACTAAGAGAGAAACAACTGATGTTCAAGGTGCAACTCAAACATCTACTGTAGCATTTAACGCATACGGTCAAAAGAACTATGATTTTGATAAAGACAATGCTATTGATACGACAGTTAAATCACAAATCGTTAAACCAGACGGAACATTAGTAACAGATGCTGACCTAGTAGATGGATACTATGTAGTACCAGGTCAAGGTAAATACAAGATTACTGATAACGGTGCAAATGTAGATGTAGAATTTATCCCAGAAGCAAACTTTGTAGGTACAGCAGATGGTATCACAATCCGTCGTACAGACATTAATGGTAACACTACTGGTTGGGGTAATGAAGGACGTCAAATCGTTGGCGGCGAAGGAGATGCTAAAGACCAACTAGAACTAGTAAGTGAACAAGTTCAATTAGCTGGACTTGCTGCTAAAGGTTCTATGGATGGTCGTTACATTCCAACAGTAACTCCAAAAGAAATCAAAGGAACACCTGAAGAATCAACAGATATCCAAGGTAAACCACAAACGAAAACACCTAAATTCTCAATCGACGTAGATAAAGATGGTGATGGAACTGCACCAGATGCTGTAACACCAAGTGCACAATACCCAGCTAAATTGGTAGATCCAGCAACTGGACAACCAACAGATGAAAAAACTGTAACTGTAAAAGGTGAGGGAACTTACACAATCGATCCGGAAACAGGAGCGGTAACATTTACACCAGAACCACAATTTACAGGAACTGCTAAAGGTATTGATGTATCATTAACAGCACCAGTAGGTCAAGACAAAAATGGTCAACCAGCAACAGCAACAGCTACTGCTAAGTACACACCAACTGTAACAGGTGTAACTCCAACGGCAGAACCATCTACTTCAACAGGTATTCAAGGTGAAACACAAAAAGGAATACCTACATTCACAGCAGGAAATACAGAAGTTCCTATTAAAGAAAACTCTGTTAAACTTCTCAATGCAGATGGAACAGAAGCAACTGGCCCAGTTGATGCTTTAGATGAAAAAGGAAATAAAGTTGGGGAATACACTGTAAACCCAGCAACAGGTGAAGTAACCTTCACACCAACAGACAAATCTTACACTGGTAAAGTTGTACCAGCTAAGGTTCAAGCAGAAGATAAGAACGGAACAAAAGTTTCAACTACTTACACTCCAAACATCGTAGGCGTAACGCCAACAGCAACTCCAGATGAATCAACAGGAGTTCAAGGTGAAACTCAAGAAGGAACAGTTTCATTTGCACCAGGCGAAACAACAATTGGTGGTGAGAAGAAATCAGTTCCAATCAAAGCAAACTCAGCTAAACTGTTGAATGCAGATGGCTCAGAAGCAACTGGCCCAGTTGATGCATTGGATGAAAAAGGTAACAAGGTTGGAGAATACACAATTGACCCAGCTACTAACAAAGTAACCTTCACGCCAACTGATAAGACTTATGTTGGTAAAGTTCAACCAGCTAAAGTTCAAGCTGAAGATGAAAATGGAACAAAAGTACAAACTACTTACACACCAACAATCGTAGGCGTAACGCCAACAGCAGACCCAGCAGAAACAACAGATGTACAAGGTGTTGAACAATCTAAAGAAGTAACATTCAAACCTGGTAAAGCAACTGTTAACGGTGTTGAAAAAGAAGTACCACTTAAAACTGATTCATTTACATTATTAGATGAAAATGGACAACCAGCTACATCAGTACCAGCTAAAAACCCAGCGGGAGACGTTATCGGTACTTACACACTTAAAGTTGTAGACGGTAAAGCAACTGCAGTATTTACACCAACTGATAAAACATATGCAGGAGAAGTTAAACCAGTTACTATCCAAGCTAAAGATACAAATGGAACTCCAGTAACGACAACTTATACTCCAAACATCACTCCGGTAGAACCAACAGGAACACCAACAACATCTGAAGGTGCACAAGGACAACCTCAAGAAGGAACTCCAACATTCACTCAAGGTGACGATAAAGTTCCTATGAAGATTGATAATGAGCAACCAGCGAAATTGATTGATCCAGCTACTGGAAACCCAACTGATGAAACAACAATTCCGGCAAAAGATGCTAAAGGAAACACAGTTGGTACATACACTATCGAACCAACAACAGGTAAAGTAACATTCACACCAAACAAAGACTTTGTAGGTACTCCAGTACCAGCGACAGTTCAAGCGAAAGATGCGAATGGAACACCAACAACAGCTACATACACCCCAACAGTAACACCTGTAACTCCGACAGCAGAACCAGTTGAAACAACAGACATCCAAGGTAAAGAACAAACTGGCAAACCAACCTTCACACCAGGGGCTGATGAAGTACCAATGGATGATGATACTCCAGCGACATTCGAAGATGGTTCAAAAGAAAAAGTAATTCCAGGTGAAGGAACATACACAGTTGCACCAGATGGCACAGTAACGTTCACACCAGAGAAGAACTTCACAGGCAAAGGAACAGGCGTAACGGTTAAACGTGTAGATAAGAATGGTACTCCAGTAACAGCTAAATACACACCAAACGTAACCCCAGTAACACCAACTGCGCAACCAGCTGAAACAACAGACATCCAAGGTAAAGAACAAAATGGAAAACCTGAGTTTAAACCAGGAAACCCAGACGTACCAATGGACGATGAAGTACCAGCAACATTCGAAGATGGCTCAACTGAGAAAGTTATTCCAGGCGAAGGAACATACACAGTAGCACCAGATGGCACAGTAACCTTCACCCCAGAGAAGAACTTCACAGGCAAAGGAACAGGCGTAACCGTTAAACGTGTAGATAAGAATGGTACTCCAGTAACAGCTAAATACACACCAACAGTAACCCCAGTAGTTCCAACAGGAACAGATGCCGTAACAGAAGATGTTCAAGGTTCATCTCAAACAGGTAAACCAACATTTGAAGGTGGAAAAGTAACAGTCAACGGTGAAGAAAAAACTGTTGAAATCGATGAAGATAAACCAGCTAAATTGGTAGATCCAAAAACAGGAGATCCAGTTGATTCAGTAACTATCGAAGGCGAAGGAACATATACAGTAGCTCCAGACGGAACAGTAACCTTCACCCCAGAGAAGAACTTCACAGGTAAAGGAACAGGCGTAACTGTTCAACGTGAAGATAAGAACGGCACACCAGTTAAAGCTACTTACACACCAGTTGTAAAACCAGCAACACCAACAAGTTCAGATGTTATCACTACAAATGTTCAAGGTGCTACTCAATCAGGAACACCAACATTTGAAGGTGGCAAAGTAACAGTCAACGGTGAAGAAAAAACTGTAGAAATCGATGAAACTGTTAAACCAACATTTGATGATGGCACAACTGAGAAGAAAGTACCAGGTGAAGGAACATACACAATCGATGAGAACGGTACAGTAACCTTTACCCCAGAGAAGAACTTCACAGGTCAAGCAACAGGTGTAACAGTGAAACGTGTTGACAAAAATGGAACACCAATCACAGCTAAGTACACTCCAGTAGTCGTTCCAGTAACTCCAACCTCAAAAGATTCTGAATCAGAAGGTCCCAAAGGACAAACTCAATCAGGAACACCAACATTTGAAGGTGGAAAAGTTACAATCAACGGTAAGGAAGTTCCAGTTGAAATCGATGAAACTGTAAAACCAACATTCGAAGATGGCACAACTGAGAAGAATGTACCGGGCGAAGGAACTTACACAATTGATGAAAACGGTAAAGTAACCTTCACACCAGAACCTGACTTCGTAGGTAAAGCAACAGGCGTAACCGTTAAACGTGTAGATAAGAACGGTACACCAGTAACAGCTAAGTACACACCAACAGTTCGTCCTGATACTTCATTCGTTGATAAAGATGGTAACCCGCTTTCACCAACAGAAGATGGAACTAAACCAACTAAAGACATCCCAGGATACAAGATTGTTAAAACTGAGATCGACGAAAAAGGAAATACAAAACATATCTATGAAAAAGTTACGACAACTTATAAAGATAAAGATGGTAATGTAATTCCAGGCACAACTACTGAAGAAGGTACAAATCCTAAGAAAGATATCCCAGGTTACCGCTTCGTAGAAACTAAGAAACTTCCAAATGGCGACATCGAGCACGTTTATGAGAAAGTTAAGACAAGTCATAAGGATAAAGATGGAAACGAAATTCCAAACTATCCAACAGAAGACGGTGAACAACATAAGAAAGCTATCCCAGGTTACCGCTTCGTAGAGACTAAGAAACTTCCAAATGGCGATATCGAGCACGTATACGAGAAGAATTCAACTCCACTTATTCCTCAAACAGAGCCATATAGTCCAACACCAACACCAGTTACAGAAAAAGTTTTAACAACTTATGTAGATGAAAATGGTGAATTGATTATTCCAGATGAAAATGGATCACATCCAGGTAAGTCATTAGAAGGTTATGAGTTAGTACGTACAGAAACAGATGCTAATGGAAATGTTCGTAATGTTTACCGTAAGATCCAATCTCAAAAACTAGTACAACCAGTTGAACCGGCTACTCCAGCAATGCCTGAACAGCCAGCTAAACCTCAAGTACCGGTTACTCCAGCACAACCAGTACAAGCAACAGCAGTGAAAGAAGCTGAAGCTAAGCGTGAATTGCCAAATACTGGTACAGAAGACAATGCTCGCCTTGCAGCACTTGGACTTCTCGGAGTATTGAGTGGATTTGGTCTTGTAGCTCGCAAGAAAAAAGAAGACTAAGCTTTCTAATTGATATGATTAATTTGCAATGAACATATCTCCTTAAAACTGATGAATCGAATGATTCATCAGTTTTTTTGTTTATAGAAAGTGGTTTCTGAAAAATATAGTGTGATTTGTATAAGTAGATAAATTTAAAGAGCAGATTTATTAAAAAATAAATTATCGATTTTATTGATTTTAAATAAAGGATATGGTATCATCAAGTTGTATGCTGGATACGTTTTTGTGATATAAAAAACATGTACATATTTACCATAATATAATGTTTTTGTATCAATGATATTGAAAGCAAAATAAAAATAAGGAGGTTGTGAGTCTCATGCAAGGCAAACAACAACAAGATTTTCGAACGGAGAAGTACATTCGTTACGGTATTCGTAAGTATAGCTTTGGAGCAGCATCAGTAGCAATTGCGGCTGGTTTGATGTTCCTAGGTAACGGTGCAGTATCAGCGACTGAAGTACAATCAGCTGAAACAACTATTTCAACACCTACTCCTAGTCAAGATGATAAGGATAAGGAAAAGGCCGAGCCTAAAGCTGAAACAGTAGAAACTGCAAAACCTGAAACTACAAAAGCTGCAGAAGTAAAACCTGAAGTCAAAGCAGAAGAGGCTAAGAAAGTAAACAAGGCTATCCTTGAAGCAAGTATTGCGACTTTAGAGTCTAAACTTTCAACTGCTAAATATGCAGATGCTACAGTAGTAAGCTCAGCTAAGGAAGTATTGGCAACAGCTAAAGCAACTCTTGCCAAAGCAGATGCTAGCCAAGCAGATGTAGATGCCCAAGCAGAAACTGTATCAGCTTTGAGCACAGTTGTAACTGAGTCAAATACTGCTGGTTTCGATAAGAAACAAGCAGCTGAAAAAGAAGCAGCAAAAGCTGAAGCAGAAAAAACTGCAACTCCAGTTGAAAAAGCTCTTTCAGTAGCTGCAACAACTCTGACACAAGTATCGTCAGAAGCTGAAGTAACGAATAAATTGGCTGAAACTGAGCTTGCTAAGGCAGACGTTAAAGAAGAAAACAAGGCAGCAGTTAAAGCAGCAGTTGCTAAAAACCAAGCGGTTCTGACTGAAACTAAAGCTCTTCTAGCTGATAAGAGTGTTACAAAAGAGCAAGTAGATGCTCAATTGGAACGCCTTAACGAATCAATCCTTGCAGTTTACAATGAATTGAAAAACGCAGGAATCGGCCGTGACGGTAAGTTTGCAGTAAATTTGGCAGAGGCTCAAACAACAGCGCTTAAAGATGCAAGTGCTGAAACAGGGAAAAAATGGTTAGAAGATCATGGATATTCTTCATTATCAGATATCAAAGTAAGAACTAAAGAAGAAAATCTAAAAGAAATTAAAGACTTAAACGACCAAATCCAATGGTTAGACTTTGGTGATACAGCCGCATGGACAAATCTAACTGCATCTAACCAACTTCAAATTGGTTCTACATATACAAAAGAATTGATTCCTGGTTATATCGTTACGATGAAGGTTAAAGAGCTAAAACCATTTGAATCAACTGAAACATTCAAAAACCGTGTTGCAGGAACTGATTTAGAAAGTTCATACCAACCGGATAAAGAAAATAAATTTAATCCTGAAAATGGTGCAACAGGGTTAGGTGCAAATCCTCAAAACAGATATACTCACGTTGCTAATGCTGGTCTGACATCTGGTAAAGCTAAAACAACAATCGCAGGAACAAACCCTGCTGGCCAACCTAAAAATGGTCAAGCAGCTGGGGTTAAATTCGATGTAACAGCGACTTATAATGGTAAACCTGTAAAACCTGGTATTGTTATGACATCTGGGGAAGATATTGGAACTCTTGAGTCTGAAATTTATACAACTAATGGTACTCCATGGGACTTAGCTGCGATTGTTGGTTATGGTTCAAATAAAAATGCATATGTTCCACTTGATAAATTTAAAGATATGAATGGTGGTAAAACTGCTATCCTTAAATGGCAAGATGAAAAATTCTATAATGCTCTAAGTGGTGAAAAATTTGCTACACCTGATGCTACTACAGCAGGTCTTGGATCTCAAGTATTCGGTGGATACCGTAATAATGGTGGAGCAGGAACTCCAGTATTATCTACGGCAAATGTAACTGAAGTAGGATTATACATTATGTCTTCTGGACAACAATCTTCTATGATTGGTATCAAGTTCTCTGACTTCGGAGATCTTCCAGAATCTTATGGAATGGCTGAACACTACTTAAGAACACAATCTATTGATTATGATACAAAAGCAATTAAACAAATCCAACAACCATACTTAGGTAAAGTAAAAGCGGATATCGACTCTGCACCAGGTACTCATGTACGTGGAATAGGTTCTGATGACGCAACAGAAACTGGAGATGAAGGTGTAGATCAACTTATTGCAGAGGAAAATGTACATATCAACAAAGATACGGGTCGTCCAGAAGTACAATTAGTTAGAGGTCCGGAGAACACTTATAAAGTTAAAGTTCGAGCTTCAGCTAATGGTAATGAAAAATACACAGATACCGTTGCACCAGCTTATGTGCGTGGATTTATCGACTTCAATGGAAATGGTAAATTCGATAAAGGTGAAGAATCTAACATTGCAGAAGTAAATGGAAATGATCAAACAGTAGAATTAACATTTACAAACACTCAAGTAATTGACACTACTAAAGATGTAGTAAACTTCCGTGTTCGTATCGCAAAAGATGAAGCTCAAGTAGAAAGACCAAATGGAATTGCATACTCAGGGGAAGTAGAAGATAACCAAATCCAAGTAATTCACCCACCACGTGGAGATAAAGAAGAGACTACTGGTAAACAAGGCGAAACTCAATCTGTAGGTATCGAATTCAGAACACGTGCATTAGGAGACGATGCATCTGACCTAGGTTCTAACAACGGTAAAACTACATTCAACTCATACGGTAAAATTCAGTATACTGAACAAAGTAATGTAATCAGTGCTGAAACTACTAAGAAAGCTCAAGGTGGCGTTAAAATTGTTGATGGTGATAACCTAGTTGATACCCTTAAAGTTCCAGGTCAAGGTACATACACAGTAACAGAAGATAAAGTAACCTTCACTCCAGAAGCTAACTTCGTAGGTAAAGCTGATGGTATTGCACTACGAGCAGTGGACTCAAATGGTCAATCTACTGGATGGACTGCATTAACAGCTCAGAACGAACTTGAAAACATCAATGATGGTACACATTCAACGACTACAAAAACAATGGATGCTGTTTATATTCCAACAGTAACTCCAAAAGAAATCACTGCAGATCCAGAAGAATCAACAGATGTTCAAGGTAAAGAACAGAAGAAAACACCAACATTTAAAACAGATGGAGATACTGCTACACCAGTAACACCAAGTGCTACTTACCCAGCTAAATTAGTAGATCCAAAAACTGGCGATAAAGTTGACTCTGTAACTGTAGATGGAGAAGGAACTTACACAATCGATCCAGCAACTGGAGAAGTTAAGTTCCAACCACTTCCAACATTCAAAGGAACTGCTTCAGGTGTTGACGTAACATTAACAGCACCAGTAGGTCAAGATAAAGATGGCCAACCTGTAACTGCGACAGCTACTACAAAATACACTCCAACAGTAACTGCTGTAGAACCAACAGCTAAACCAGCTGACTCAGCAGGTGTACAAGGTGAGACTCAAAAAGGAACTCCTACATTCACAGCAGGAAATGCAGAAGTACCAATTAAAGAAAACTCTGTAAAACTATTAAATCCAGATGGAACAGAAGCAAATGGACCAGTAGATGCTTTAGATGAAAAAGGAAATAAAGTAGGGGAATACACAGTAGACCCAGCTACAGGTGAAGTAACATTCACACCAACAGACAAATCTTACACTGGTAAAGTAACACCAGCTAAAGTTCAAGCTGAAGATAAAAATGGAAGCAAAGTAAACACTACTTACACTCCACACATCGTAGGTGTCACACCAACAGCAACACCAGCGGAATCTTCAGGTATCCAAGGACAACCACAAGATGGAACTGTATCATTTGCACCTGGTGAAACAACGGTAGAAGGTAATAAAAAATCAGTTCCAATCAAAGCTAACTCAGCGGTTCTTCTTGATGCTTCAGGTAACCCAGTAGCTCCTGGTACTCCAGTAGATGCTTTGGATCCAGAAGGAAATAAAGTTGGGGAATACACAATTGACCCAGCTACCAACAAAGTAACATTCACACCAACTGACAAAGAATACACAGGAAAAGTACAACCAGCTAAAGTACAAGCAGAAGACGAAAACGGAACTAAAGTGAATACAACTTACACTCCGTCAATCGTAGGTGTAACACCAACTGCTTCACCAGCTGAAACAACTGATGTACAAGGTGTTGAACAATCTAAAGAAGTAACCTTCAAACCTGGTAAAGCAACTGTTAACGGTGGTGAAAAAGAAGTGCCACTTGACCCTAATTCATTTACATTATTAGGTGAAGATGGACAACCGGCTACATCAGTACCAGCTAAAAACCCAGCAGGAGATGTTATCGGTACATACACACTTAAAGTTGTAGACGGTAAAGCAACTGCGGTATTTACACCAACTGATAAAACATATGCAGGAGAAGTTGAACCAGTTACTATCCAAGCGAAAGATACAAATGGAACTCCAGTAACGACAACTTACACTCCAAACATCACTCCAGTAGAACCAACAGGAAAAGAAAAAACAACTGAAGGTGCACAAGGACAACCTCAAGAAGGAACTCCGACATTCACACCAGGTGATGCTAAAGTTCCTATGAAGATCGATGCGGATCAACCAGCTAAATTAATCGATCCAGAAACAGGTGAGCCAACTGACAAAACAACAATTCCAGCGAAAGACGCTAACGGAAAAGAAGTTGGTACATACACAATCGATCCAACAACAGGTAAAGTAACATTCACACCAAATAAAGACTTTACGGGTACTCCAGTACCAGCAACAGTTCAAGCGAAAGATGCGAATGGAACTCCAACAACAGCTACTTACTCACCAACTGTTAAACCAGTAACACCAAAAGGTGTAGATACATTCACAAAAGATATCCAAGGAGCGACACAAAAAGGAACTCCTGAATTCAAACCTGGTAAAACAATTATTGATGGAAAAGAAGTAGAAGTTCCTATTGATACTAAAGAACCAGCTAAATTAATCGATCCTAAAACTGGTCAACCAGTAGACTCTGTAACAATTGAAGGAGAAGGAACTTACACAGTAGATCCAGAAACTGGAGAAGTAACATTTAAACCAGATCCTCAATTCACAGGAAAAGGAACACCAATCAAAGTCCAACGTAAAGATACAAACGGAACACCTGTAACAGGTGATTACACTGCAGTAGTAGTTCCTGCAGATCCAGATGGAGACCATGTAGCAACTGCGGATATTCAAGGTGCAGAACAAAGTGGAACACCGCAATTCCATGGTGGTAAAGCGATGATTGATGGTGAAGAAAAAGAAGTACCTATCGATGAAAATGTACCTGCCAAACTAATTGATCCAACTACAGGACAAGAAGTTGATGAAGTTGTAACAGATGAAGGAACATACAGAGTAGATCCAGATGGAACGGTTCACTTTAAGCCAAAACCAGATTTCGTAGGAAAAGCTAAAGGTGTAACTGTAAAACGTGTTGATACAAATGGAACACAAGCAACTGGCACATTTACACCAACAGTGGTTGGAACTTCTCCAAAAGCAGAACCAGCTAACTCTAGTGATATTCAAGGTCAAACACAAGAAAAACCAGTTAAATTCACAGGTGGATCAGCGGTTGTTAAAGATCCTGTAACAGGAGCTAAGACAGAAAAATCTGTAGATATCGATCCAGATACTTACACATTATTAGGTGAAAATGGAAAACCAGCACCAGAAGTACCAGCTAAAGATCCAAAAGGAAATGTAATTGGTAAATATACTCTTAAAACAGAAGATGGTAAAGATCCAGTTGTAGTATTCACTCCAACAGATAAAACTTACGCAGGTCCAGTTCAACCAGTAACAGTTCAAGCGCAAGATAAAAATGGAACTCCAGTAACAACAACTTACACTCCAAATATCACACCTGTTAAACCAACTGCAAAAGGAACAACTTCTGAAGGTGCACAAGGTCAAGAGCAAAGTGGAACTCCAACATTCACTGAAGGAAACACTAAAACTCCAATCGATCCAACTGTACCAGCTAAACTAATCGATCCAGAAACTGGTGAACCAACTGATGAAACTTCAGTAGAAGTACCAGGAGAAGGAACGTACACAATCAACCCAGAAACTGGTGAAGTAACATTCAAACCAGAACCAAACTTCACAGGAAAAGCACAAGGTATTGAAGTTCAACGTAAAGATACAAATGGAACTCCAGCTACAGCTAAGTACACACCAACAGTTAAACCAGTAACACCAACGTCAGATGACGTAGTATCTGAAGATGTACAAGGTGCTAAACAAACCGGAACTCCAGTATTCACACCAGGTAAAACAACAGTTAACGGTAAAGAAGTAACTGTAGAAATCGACGAAACTGTTAAACCAACATTCGACGATGGAACAACTACTAAAGAAGTACCAGGAGAAGGAACTTACACTATCGATGAAAATGGTGTCGTAACATTTACTCCAGAACCAAACTTCACAGGTAAAGCTAGCGGTGTAACAGTTAAACGTGTTGACAAAAACGGAACAGAAGTAACTGCGAAATACACACCAACAGTTAAACCAGTAACACCAACTGCAGACGGTGTAACAACAACTGATGTTCAAGGTGCTAAACAAACTGGTAAACCAGAATTCACAGCAGGTAAAACTACAGTCAACGGTGTAGAAAAAACTGTAGAACTTGATGATACTAAACCAGCTACATTCGAAGATGGTTCAACTACGAAAGAAGTGCCAGGAGAAGGAACTTACACAGTAGCTCCAGACGGAACTGTAACATTCACTCCAAATAAAGACTTCACAGGTCAAGCTAAAGGTGTAACAGTTAAACGTGTTGACAAAAACGGAACACCAGTAACAGCTAAATACACTCCAGTAGTGTTACCAGTAACGCCAGCAGGTAAAGACGTAACATCAATCGGTGAAAAAGGACAACCTCAATCTGAGACTCCAGTGTTCACACCAGGAACTACTAAAGTAAACGGTAAAACTATAACAGTACCAATCGACGAAACAGTAGCTCCAACATTTGATGATGGAACAACTGAGAAGAAAGTACCAGGAGAAGGAACTTACACAATCGATAAGAACGGTAAAGTAACCTTCACTCCAGAAAAAGACTTCGTAGGAAAAGCTAAAGGTGTAACAGTTAAACGTGTTGACGAAAACGGAACACCAGTAACAGCTCAATACACACCAACAGTATTAGCTAAAACAACTACAGAAAACGTAGTATCTGAAGGTGCTAAAGGACAACCTCAATCTAATACTCCAGTATTCAAAGGTGATGTAGACACTACAGTAGCTCCAACGTTTAAAGATGGATCAACTGAGAAGAAAGTACCAGGAGAAGGAACTTACACAATCGATAAAGACGGTAAAGTAACCTTCACTCCAGAACCAAACTTCGTAGGAAAAGCTACTCCAGTAGAAGTTGTACGTAAAGATAAAAACGGTAAGACAATCAAAGCTTCTTACACACCAACAGTACGTCCTGACACTAAATTTGTAGTAGTAGGGAAAGACGGTAAAGAAACTGAACTAATCCCATCTAAAGATGGTAAGAACCCATCAGAAACTATTCCAGGCTACAAACTTGTTAAGACTGAAACGGATGATAAAGGGAATACTAAGTACATCTACGAGCCAGTAACAACTAAACACGTAGATAAGAACGGTAACCCAATTCCAGGAACAACAACAGAAGAAGGAACAACACCAGCTAAAACTTCTAAAGAACTTACAGGATACAAAGTAGTAGAAACTCGTAAACTTCCAAATGGAGATACAGAGTATGTATACGAAAAAGTAACGACATCATTCGTAGATACTGACGGACACGTAATCGAAGGAACTACAACTGAGGAAGGAACAACTCCTAAGAAAGATATCCCAGGATATAAATTTGTAGAAACTAAGACTCTAGAAAATGGAGATACAGAACACGTTTACGAGCGAGTAACAACAACATTCAAGGATAAAGATGGTAACCTTATTACTGTTGATAAAGACAATAACCCAGTTGAGTCAACAGAAGAAGGAGAAAAACCAGCTAAATCTATCCCAGGATACAAATTCGTAGAAACTAAGAAACTTCCAAATGGTGATGTGGAGCACGTATACGAAAAAGTAACAACTCCAGCACCAACACCATCAGTTGAAAAACCAAAAGGATTGATCAGAGATACTGAAGGAAATGTAATCCCAGGATTTGAATTCGATATGTTGTCACCAGTCCTAGATATTCCTGAATATGAATATGTTGAAACAGTGACAGAAAAAGATGGAACAGTTAAACATATCTACAGAAAAGTGAAGAAATCACCTTTACAACCAAATGTTCAGCCTACAAACAATCGTGCTACGATTTGGACAGATGAAAATGGAAGTCCATTGAAATCATCTGAATCAGGAGCCAAAGAACCAGGAACAATTCCAGGTTACGAATATGTGAAGACTGTAACGGATCCAGCTGGAACTATCAAGCATATCTTCAGAAAAGTTGAAATGCCAACTCCAGTTGATCCAACTCAACCAGTACAACCAGTTGAGCCAGCTACTCCAGCAATGCCTGAACAGCCAGCTAAACCTCAAGTACCGGCTACTCCAGCACAACCAGTACAACCAACAGCAGTGAAAGAAGCTGAAGCTAAGCGTGAATTGCCAAATACTGGTACAGAAGACCATGCTAGCCTTGCAGCACTTGGACTTCTCGGGGTATTGAGCGGATTTGGTCTTGTAGCTCGCAAGAAGAAAGAAGACTAAGCTTTCTAATTGATATGATTTGTTTACAATAAACATATCATCCTTAAAGCTGATGAATCGAAAGGTTCATCAGCTTTTTGCTGTTGTTACCAGAGTTACAGAGTGGACATAGAAATCAGGCTCTAATACTATTCGAGAATCTCTTCAAACCACGTCAGCTTCCATCTGCAACCTCAAAACAGTATTTTGAGCTAACTTCGTCAGTTCTATCCACAACCTCAAAACACTGTTTTGAGCAACCTACGGCTAACTTCCAAGTTTGCTCTTTGATTTTCATTGAGTATCAGTTAGGAAATATTGGTTATACTTTCTTCTTTTGGAGAAAATATGGTATAATAGAGAGTAAAAACTTTGAAAGAAAGAAAAAGATGAATTTAAAAGATTACATTGCAACAATTGAAGATTATCCTAAGGAAGGTATCACCTTCCGTGATATCAGTCCTTTGATGGCTGATGGAAATGCTTATAGCTACGCTGTTCGTGAAATTGTTCAGTATGCTACTGACAAGAAAATCGACATGATCGTGGGACCTGAGGCTCGTGGTTTTATCGTGGGCTGTCCAGTTGCCTTTGAGTTGGGAATTGGATTCGCGCCTGTTCGTAAGCCAGGTAAATTGCCACGCGAAGTTATTTCTGCTGACTATGAAAAAGAGTACGGTGTTGATACCTTGACTATGCATGCTGATGCCATTAAGCCAGGTCAACGTGTGCTTATCGTGGATGACCTCTTGGCAACAGGTGGAACTGTTAAGGCAACTATCGAAATGATTGAAAAACTTGGTGGTGTTGTAGCAGGTTGTGCCTTCCTTGTTGAATTGGATGAATTGAACGGCCGTGAAAAAATCGGTGACTACGATTACAAGGTTCTTATGCATTATTAATGAAAAACAGTCCTTAGGGCTGTTTTCTCTACATTAGGATATAAAAATAGACTATAGCTAGTTAGAGAAAAACTATAATTGAAAACTATATCTTCTTGCAGTATAATAAAGGGACTAGGTGTTTGAGATTTGGCTTCAAACATATGCAATTATTCCTGAAAGAGTACAGTTAGGAGAGGGTTATGCCGATTCGAATTGATAAAAAATTACCAGCTGTTGAGATTTTACGGACAGAAAATATCTTTGTCATGGATGATCAACGTGCGGCCCACCAAGATATCCGTCCCTTGAAGATTTTAATCTTAAATCTCATGCCACAAAAAATGGTCACAGAGACCCAGTTGTTGCGCCATTTAGCTAATACACCCCTGCAACTGGATATTGATTTTCTCTATATGGAAAGCCACCGTTCTAAGACAACTCGTTCAGAGCACATGGAGACCTTTTATAAAACTTTTCCTGAAGTTAAGAACGAGTATTTTGATGGGATGATTATCACGGGTGCTCCAGTTGAGCATTTACCATTTGAGGAAGTGGACTATTGGGAGGAATTCAGTCAGGTAATCGAGTGGTCTAAGACTCATGTCTATTCGACCCTTCATATCTGTTGGGGTGCTCAGGCGGGACTCTATCTGCGTTATGGGGTTGAAAAATACCAGATGGACAGTAAATTATCAGGTATTTATCCTCAGGATGCTTTAAAAGAAGGGCACCTTCTCTTTAGAGGCTTTGACGATAGCTATGTATCTCCTCATTCACGGCATACGGAGATTTCTAAGGAAGAAATCTTAAATAAAACCAATCTAGAGATTTTATCAGAAGGACCTCAGGTTGGGGTTTCGATTTTGGCTAGTCGTGATTTACGAGAAATTTATAGTTTTGGGCATTTGGAATATGACCGTGATACCTTGGCAAATGAATATTTTCGAGATCGTGATGCAGGTTTGGATCCTCATATTCCAGAAAATTACTTTAAGGATGATGATGTCAACCAGACACCTTGTCTTTGTTGGTCTTCATCAGCAGCCCTCTTTTTCAGTAACTGGGTGAACTATGCTGTCTATCAGGAAACCCCTTTTGACTGGAGAAAAATAGAAGATGATGCTTCTGCATTTGGGTATTTATAAGAGGAATTATGACATATTTAGACGCTTTTAAATCAGGGAACTTGGTTTTACCGAGTGCCCTGCTCTTGCATTTTAAGGAACTCTTTCCTTCCAGCGACGATTTTCTGGTCTGGCAATTTTTCTATTTGCAAAATACGACAGGCTTAGAAGAAATGTCCCCAAGCCAGATTGCTGAAAGGATTGGCAAGGAAATTTCGGAAGTCAATCAGGCTATTTCCAATCTTACGGAAAGAGGGCTGCTCCAGTATCGTACTATCGAATTGAATGGTGAAATTGAATTGCTTTTTGATGCTAGTTTGGCTTTGGAACGTTTGGATAATTTGCTTGGAGCAGCTCATTCAAGTTCAGACCAGCTGATACCTCAAAATCAGCTCAAGGATTTGGTAGAGACCTTCCAGCAGGAATTAGGGCGCTTGTTGACTCCTTTTGAGATTGAGGATTTGACCAAGACACTAAAGGAAGATGGGACCAGTGCTGACTTGATAAAAGAAGCTCTTCGTGAAGCTGTTTTGAATGGAAAACCAAACTGGAAGTACATTCAGGCGATTTTGAGAAACTGGCGCCATGAAGGTATCAAAAGTGTGGCTCAAATCGAGGCTAAGCGGGCAGAGAGAGAAGCAAGCAATCCACAGTTGACACAGGTGTCGGCAGATTTCCGAAATGCCATGGATATCTGGAAGGATTAATCCATGTAAGCAGGCTTGAAATCCGAGTAAGATTTGCAAGCTGTGTCTAATTGTGATAAAATAAATAGAAAATAAATTGAAAAAAGAGGTATGTGAAATGTCACGTAAACCATTTATCGCTGGTAACTGGAAAATGAACAAAAATCCAGAAGAAGCTAAAGCATTCGTTGAAGCAGTTGCATCAAAACTTCCTTCATCAGATCTTGTTGAAGCAGGTATTGCAGCTCCAGCTCTTGATTTGACAACTGTTCTTGCTGCTGCAAAAGGTTCAAACCTTAAAGTTGCTGCTCAAAACTGCTACTTTGAAAATGCAGGTGCCTTCACTGGTGAAACAAGCCCACAAGTTTTGAAAGAAATCGGTACTGACTATGTTGTTATCGGTCACTCAGAACGTCGTGACTACTTCCATGAAACTGACGAAGATATCAACAAAAAAGCTAAAGCAATCTTTGCAAACGGTATGCTTCCAATCATCTGTTGTGGTGAGTCACTTGAAACTTACGAAGCTGGTAAAGCTGCTGAATTTGTAGGTGCTCAAGTATCTGCTGCATTAGCTGGATTGACTGCTGAACAAGTTGCTGCATCAGTTATCGCTTACGAGCCAATCTGGGCTATCGGTACTGGTAAATCAGCTTCACAAGACGATGCACAAAAAATGTGTAAAGTTGTTCGTGACGTTGTAGCTGCTGACTTCGGTCAAGAAGTTGCAGACAAAGTTCGTGTTCAATACGGTGGTTCTGTTAAACCTGAAAACGTTGCTTCATACATGGCTTGCCCAGACGTTGACGGTGCCCTTGTTGGTGGTGCGTCACTTGAAGCTGAAAGTTTCTTGGCATTGCTTGACTTTGTAAAATAATTAGTAAGTAGCAAAAGCTAGGTGGAACAGCATTCAGATGTCTGTTCCATTTTTTGTAGGGGAGGAAAGATTGAAAACAAAGATTGGAAAAATTGGATTAGCAGGCGCCTTTTTGCTTGGATTAGCAGTCAATCAAGTAGCTGCAAATGAAGCTGAAGTGAAAGCCTCTTCGGAGGAAAGCAGTGTGCAAGCTTCTTCTAGCAAGGTAGAAGAAAAGAAATCAGAAACAACTGCAAGTCAAAAAGAAGAGAAAAAAGTTGAGACTTCTTCTAGTCAGCGTCCAGAGAAAAAGGAAGCAGTCAAAGAGACGCGAGCTACTAGTCAGAAAGAAGAAAGCAAACCAAGTTCAACATCAGCACACTGGGAGGGTGACTTCTATGTAAAAGCAGATGGTTCAAAAGCTAAGAGTGAGTGGATTTTTGATACTAGTTATAATAGCTGGTTCTATATAAAAGCAGATGGTCGTTATGCTCAAAAAGAATGGCATGGAAATTATTACCTCAAAGCGGGTGGTTACATGGCTAAAAATGAATGGGTTTATGATAACCAATATAAGAGCTGGTTCTACCTCAAGGCAGACGGTTCTTATGCAAATCAAGAATGGCAGAAAATTAGTGGCAAATGGTACTATTTCAAGAAATGGGGCTATATGGCTAAAAGCCAGTGGCAAGGAAATTATTTCTTGAATGGTCAAGGTGCTATGATGCAAAACGAATGGCTGTACGATAATCATTATAAGAGTTGGTTTTATCTTAAAGCAGATGGTTCTTATGCTAATGAACAGTGGCAAAAGATTGATGGAAAGTGGTATTATTTCAAGAAGTGGGGATACATGGCTCAAGACGAGTGGCATGGAAACTACTATCTTACTGAAAGTGGTGTCATGGCAACAGGTGAGTTAATCATGGACGATACTCGTTATACTTTTGCCGATTCAGGGGAACTGAAAGAAAAGAAAGCCTTGAATGTTGGTTGGGTTTATAGAAACGGACACCGTTATTTCTTTAACCATCGTGAAGAACAGGTCGGAACTGACCGTGCTAAGAAGGTTATTGATGTCAGTGAGCATAATGGCCGCATTAGTGATTGGAAAAAGGTTATCCAGGAAAATGGGGTTGATGGCGTTATTGTTCGCTTGGGATATAGCGGTGTAGAAGATAAGGAATTGGCTTATAATATTCAAGAACTTAATCGACTAGGCATTCCTTATGGTGTTTATCTTTATACCTATGCAGAAAATGAAACAGATGCTGAGAATGATGCCAAGCAGACTATTGAACTCTTGAAGAAATACAAGATGAATTTGTCTTATCCAATCTACTATGATGTTGAAAACTGGGAATATGTAAATAAGACCAAGAAAGCACCGACAGATACAACTACTTGGGTTAAAATTATCAATAAGTATATGGAAACCATGAAGCAAGCTGGTTACCAAAACGTGAAAGTTTATAGCTATCGTCAACTTTTGCAAACTCGTTTGAATCATCCAAATATTTTACAACATGTAAACTGGGTTGCAGCCTATACGGATGCGCTTGATTGGAATAATCCTCATTATTCAGGAGAAAAAGGATGGCAATATACTTCATCTGACTCTCTTAAAGGGATTCGAGGGCAGGTTGATGTCAGTGTCTGGTATTAAGATGTAAAACTGAGAAAAGAGCCTACAAATTGTATGCTCTTTTCTTTATTTTATCTCTGTTAAGAGAGTTTGAAAGTGACTGGGTTTCATTCTAAAAAATTCTTAAATTATCAGTCTATTGCAACTTTTCTCATGTGAGTCATTTGGCTTGCTATTGGTTTTCCTTAGTAGTATACTAAGGTAGTAATCATTAAGAAGTGGTTACAAATAATAATGAATGAGGTAAAATAAAATGGTAGAATTGAAAAAAGAAGCAGTAAAAGACGTAACATCATTAACAAAAGCAGCGCCAGTAGCATTGGCAAAAACAAAGGAAGTATTGAACCAAGCTGTTGCTGATTTGTATGTAGCTCACGTTGCTTTGCACCAAGTGCACTGGTACATGCGTGGTCGTGGTTTCCTTGTATGGCATCCAAAAATGGATGAGTATATGGAAGCTCTTGATGGTCAATTGGATGAAATCAGTGAGCGTTTGATCACACTTGGTGGTAGCCCATTCTCTACATTGACAGAATTCCTTCAAAACAGTGAAATCGAAGAAGAAGCTGGTGAATACCGTAATGTTGAAGAAAGCTTGGAACGTGTCCTTGCTATCTACCGTTACTTGTCAGAACTCTTCCAAAAAGGTTTGGATGTTACTGATGAAGAAGGTGACGATGTGACAAACGGTATCTTTACAGATGCTAAAACTGAAACTGATAAAACAATCTGGATGCTTGCCGCAGAACTTGGACAAGCACCTGGTTTGTAAGAAATAGAATAATCATATAAAAATCTGTAGGATGCCTCTTACAGATTTTTTTCTATTCTGTAAGCTATTCCAAACCAGTCTTTTTTTGAGTTTTTTGATAAAATAGTACTATCAGTGAAAAGGATGGAAGCATGACTAAGAAAATCGTAGCTATTTGGGCCCAGGATGAAGAGGGTGTGATTGGTAAGGGAAATCGCCTGCCTTGGCATTTGCCAGCAGAACTGCAACACTTCAAAGAAACAACTCTGAATCATGCTATCTTGATGGGGCGTGTGACCTTTGATGGGATGGGGCGTCGCTTGCTTCCACAACGGGAAACTCTGATTTTGACGCGTAATTCTGAAGAAAAGATAGACGGGGTTACTACTTTTCAGGATGTCCAGTCTGTCTTGGACTGGTATCAGGCTCAAGAAAAGAATCTTTATATTATCGGTGGGAAGCAAATTTTTCAGGCTTTTGAACCCTACCTTGACGAAGTAATTGTGACTCAAATTCATGCTCGGGTGGAGGGAGATACCTATTTCCCTGAGGAGTTTGATTTGTCTCTTTTTGAGACAGTTTCAAGCAAATCCTATACCAAAGATGAGAAAAATCCTTATGATTTTACCATCCAATACCGCAAGAGAAAGGAAGTCTAATGGAACGTAGTATATTTGGTTTTTTCACAGCCATGCTGTGTTTGGTCTGCTTGCTTGCAGGAGCACAGGCTTTTCGTAAAAAGCGTTATGGGCTTTCTGTCCTGCTCTGGTTAAATGCCTTTACCAATTTGGTCAATAGTATTCATGCATTTTACATGACCTTATTTTAGATAGAATGACAGTATAGAATAGAACGGAAGGAAATCATGCCTACAAATAGGAATAATGATATGATGGTTTATTGCTCATTTTGTGGCAAAAGCCAAGAAGAAGTACAAAAAATAATCGCAGGTAACAACGCCTTTATCTGTAATGAATGTGTGGAGTTAGCCCAGGAAATCATTCGTGAGGAGTTGGCGGAAGAAGTCTTGGCAGACTTGTCTGAAGTTCCAAAACCAATCGAACTCCTCCATATCTTGAACCACTATGTAATTGGTCAAGATCGTGCCAAACGTGCCTTGGCAGTGGCAGTTTACAACCACTACAAACGTATCAATTTCCACGATACGCGTGAAGAGTCAGAAGATGTGGATTTGCAGAAGTCAAACATCTTGATGATTGGGCCAACCGGTTCAGGAAAAACTTTTCTTGCCCAGACCTTGGCTAAGAGCTTGAATGTACCTTTTGCGATTGCGGATGCAACAGCTCTGACTGAGGCTGGTTATGTAGGTGAGGATGTGGAAAATATCCTCCTCAAACTCTTGCAGGCTGCTGACTTTAATATTGAACGTGCAGAGCGTGGGATTATCTACGTGGATGAAATTGACAAGATTGCTAAGAAGAGCGAGAATGTCTCTATCACACGTGATGTTTCTGGTGAAGGGGTGCAACAAGCCCTTCTCAAGATTATCGAGGGAACCGTTGCCAGCGTACCGCCTCAAGGTGGACGTAAACATCCACAACAAGAGATGATTCAAGTGGATACTAAAAATATCCTCTTCATCGTGGGTGGTGCCTTTGATGGTATCGAAGAAATTGTCAAACAGCGTCTGGGTGAAAAGGTTATTGGCTTTGGTCAAAACAACAAAGCAATTGATGAAAACAGCTCCTACATGCAAGAAATCATCGCAGAAGATATTCAAAAATTCGGTATTATCCCTGAGTTGATTGGGCGCTTGCCTGTCTTTGCAGCTCTTGAGCAATTGACGGTGGATGATTTGGTTCGCATCTTGAAAGAGCCAAGAAATGCTTTGGTGAAACAGTACCAAACCTTGCTTTCTTATGATGATGTCGAGTTGGAGTTTGACGACGAAGCCCTTCAAGAGATTGCAAATAAGGCCATCGAACGCAAAACCGGTGCGCGTGGTCTTCGCTCGATTATCGAAGAAACCATGCTAGATGTCATGTTTGAAGTACCGAGTCAGGAAAATGTGAAATTGGTCCGCATCACTAAAGAAGCTGTCGATGGAACAGATAAACCAATCCTAGAAACAGCCTAGAGGTGACTATGGAACTTAATACACATAATGCTGAAATCTTGCTCAGTGCGGCTAATAAATCCCACTATCCGCAGGATGAACTGCCAGAGATTGCCCTAGCAGGGCGTTCAAATGTTGGTAAATCTAGCTTTATCAATACCATGCTGAACCGTAAGAATCTAGCCCGAACATCAGGTAAACCTGGTAAAACTCAGCTGCTCAACTTCTTTAATATCGACGACAAGATGCGCTTTGTGGATGTGCCTGGTTATGGCTATGCCCGCGTTTCCAAAAAGGAACGTGAAAAGTGGGGGCGCATGATTGAGGAGTATCTAACGACTCGGGAAAATCTTCGTGCAGTGGTCAGTCTAGTTGACCTTCGTCATGACCCGTCAGCAGATGATGTGCAGATGTACGAATTTCTCAAGTATTATGAGATTCCGGTTATTATCGTTGCGACCAAGGCGGACAAGATTCCTCGTGGTAAATGGAACAAGCACGAATCAGCAATCAAAAAGAAATTAAACTTTGACCCAAGTGACGACTTTATCCTCTTTTCATCTGTCAGCAAGGCAGGGATGGATGAGGCTTGGGATGCAATCTTAGAAAAATTGTGAGGAAAAGAAAATGGCAAAAACAATTCATACAGATAAAGCTCCAAAGGCTATCGGACCATATGTTCAAGGAAAAATCGTTGGCAACCTTTTGTTTGCTAGTGGTCAAGTTCCTCTCTCTCCTGAAACTGGGGAAATCGTTGGAGAAACGATCCAAGAACAGACAGAACAAGTCTTGAAAAATATTGGTGCTATTTTGGCAGAGGCAGGAACAGACTTTGACCATGTTGTCAAAACAACTTGCTTCTTGAGCGATATGAACGACTTCGTTCCTTTTAATGAGGTTTACCAAACGGCCTTTAAAGAGGAATTTCCAGCTCGTTCAGCAGTAGAGGTAGCTCGTCTTCCTCGTGATGTAAAAGTCGAAATCGAAGTCATCGCAGAGATTGGATAAGCTAGTTGAAGTTTGGTGTTGCCAAACTTCTTTTGATATAAGGAGAAAAAGATGACAAAGAAACAACTTCACTTGGTGATTGTAACAGGGATGAGTGGTGCAGGGAAAACAGTTGCCATTCAGTCCTTCGAAGATTTGGGTTATTTTACTATTGATAATATGCCGCCAGCCCTCTTGCCTAAGTTTTTGCAGTTGGTGGAAACAAAGGAAGACGACCATAAGTTGGCCTTGGTAGTGGATATGCGTAGCCGTTCTTTCTTCTCAGAGATTCAAGGCGTTTTGGATGAGCTGGAAAACAAGGAAGAACTGGACTTTAAAATCCTCTTCTTGGACGCAGCAGATAAGGAATTGGTCGCGCGTTACAAGGAAACCAGACGGAGTCACCCACTAGCTGCAGATGGTCGGATTTTGGATGGAATCAAGCTGGAACGTGAGCTCTTGGCGCCTTTGAAAAATATGAGCCAAAATGTGGTGGATACGACTGAACTCACTCCACGTGAGCTGCGCAAAACCCTTGCAGAGCAGTTTTCAGATCAAGAGCAAGCCCAGTCTTTCCGTATCGAAGTCATGTCTTTCGGCTTTAAATATGGAATCCCGATTGATGCAGATTTAGTCTTTGATGTTCGATTCTTGCCAAATCCCTACTATCTACCAGAACTGCGTAATCAAACGGGAGTGGATGAGCCAGTGTACGACTATGTCATGAACCATCCTGAGTCCGAAGACTTTTATCAACATTTATTGGCCTTGATTGAGCCGATTTTGCCAAGTTACCAAAAGGAAGGTAAGTCTGTTTTGACTATTGCCATGGGTTGTACGGGTGGGCAACACCGTAGTGTGGCCTTTGCTAAACGCTTGGCGCAGGACTTATCCAAGAATTGGCCTGTTAATGAAGGGCATCGCGACAAAGACCGAAGAAAGGAAACGGTAAACCGTTCATGAGAAAACCAAAGATAACGGTGATTGGTGGAGGAACTGGGATCCCTGTCATTCTTAAGAGTCTGCGTGAAAAAGATGTGGAAATCGCTGCTATCGTAACGGTGGCGGATGATGGCGGTTCATCAGGTGAACTCCGAAAAAATATGCAGCAATTGACACCGCCAGGGGATCTTCGCAATGTCCTTGTGGCCATGTCGGATATGCCAAAATTTTATGAAAAGGTCTTTCAGTATCGCTTTTCTGAGGATGCCGGAGCCTTTGCTGGCCATCCATTGGGCAATCTCATTATTGCAGGTCTGTCAGAAATGCAGGGGTCGACCTATAATGCCATGCAGTTGCTAAGCAAATTTTTCCACACAACTGGGAAGATTTATCCTTCCAGTGACCATCCCTTGACCCTTCATGCAGTCTTCCAGGACGGGACAGAGGTGGCTGGAGAGAGTCATATTGCAGACCATCCAGGCATGATTGATCATGTTTATGTGACCAATACCCTCAACGATGATACGCCTCTGGCTAGCCGTCGAGTAGTGCAGACCATTCTTGAAAGTGACATGATTGTCCTAGGTCCTGGTTCTCTCTTTACCTCTATTTTGCCCAATATCGTGATTAAGGAAATCGGGCAGGCGCTTTTGGAAACCAAGGCAGAAATCGCCTATGTCTGCAATATCATGACTCAACGTGGGGAGACGGAACACTTTACAGATAGCGACCATGTGGAAGTCTTGCATCGTCATCTTGGCAGACCTTTTATCGACACTGTCTTGGTGAATATCGAAAAAGTGCCTCAGGAATACATGAATTCCAACCGTTTTGATGAATATTTGGTCCAGGTGGAACATGATTTTGCAGGTCTTTGTAAGCAAGTTCCGCGCGTGATTTCATCCAACTTCCTCCGTCTGGAAAATGGTGGTGCCTTCCACGATGGGGATTTGATTGTGGACGAATTGATGCGCATTATACAGGTGAGAAAATGAGTTTCACAGTAGCAGTAAAAGAAGAAATCCTAGGTCAGCACCATCTAAGCCGGCATGAATTATCTGCCATTATCAAGATGTCTGGTAGTATCGGTCTCTCGACTTCGGGTTTGACCTTGTCAGTTGTGACAGAAAATGCCAAACTGGCTCGTCACCTCTATGAGTCCTTTCTCCATTTTTACGAAATCAAATCGGAAATTCGCCACCACCAACGGAGTAATCTCCGCAAGAATCGGGTCTATACTGTTTTTACAGATGAAAAGGTGCAGGACTTGCTGAGTGATTTGCACTTGGCAGACTCCTTCTTTGGTCTGGAAACAGGTATTGACGAGGAGATTTTATCAGACGAGGAAGCAGGCCGTGCTTATCTCTGTGGTGCTTTCTTGGCAAATGGAAGCATTCGTGACCCTGAGTCAGGTAAGTACCAGTTGGAAATCAGTTCTGTTTATCTGGACCACGCGCAAGGGATTGCCTCTCTTCTCCAGCAGTTTTTACTGGATGCTAAGGTTCTTGAGCGTAAGAAGGGAGCTGTGACCTATCTCCAGCGAGCCGAAGATATTATGGACTTCTTGATTGTCATCGGAGCCATGAAGGCGCGTGATGATTTTGAGCGAGTTAAGATTTTACGAGAAACCCGTAACGACCTTAATCGTGCTAATAATGCTGAAACGGCGAATATTGCTCGGACAGTTTCTGCCAGCATGAAGACCATCAACAATATCAGTAAAATCAAAGATATCATGGGCCTAGAAAATCTACCAGTAGATTTGCAGGAGGTAGCGCAGTTGCGAATTCAGCACCCAGATTACTCTATCCAGCAGTTAGCAGATAGTCTCAGCACTCCTCTGACCAAAAGTGGTGTTAACCACAGACTCAGAAAAATCAATAAGATAGCCGATGAGTTATAAAGATATAAAACACCTCTTTCTTGACAATTAAATAGAGTATGTGAGATAATAAAGGGGAATTGAGAAGTTCTAGCATTTTAGTGCTAACAGAAATCCCCTCGGTACTGCAATACTGAGGGGATTTTTTTCTGGGTTAGATAGCACTAACCAGGAAGGTTACTTGTCGAAGTGATCGTCTAACCAACGAGTCACCAGCCATGAGATGATACTCTCGATGACTGCGATAAGTACTATTTTGAGAAGTTCTAGCATCTGTAATACCTCCTTTTCCAAGGCGTATTGTTAGTGCCGTCCCTATTATATCACATGTTTTATCAGTTTGATAGGCATTTTTATTTTTGTTAAAGAAGGGGGAAATATGAGCTAACAAATTAGCCGATGAACTATAAAACCACGAATCCTATGTGACTCGTGGTTCTTTTTCTATAAACTAGTAGAGTGTTTTGGTTGTACTTTTTGTTCTGGGTCGATGTAGTTAATGGCATTGTTAACAGCGGTTGGTGCTTCTCCAAGCCCTGTCGCAATCAGATCAATTTTTCCGTCATAGTAGCAACAGTCACCGATAGCATAGATACCTGCTTGGCTAGATTCTTGCTTGCTATTGACGATAATCTTGTGACGGTTGAGGTCCAGACCCCAGTTTTTAAGGTTACCAACAGAAGATTTGAAACCATAGTTGACAAAGAGGTGGTCTAGGTCAATAGTTTCTGTTTCATCAGATTTGACTTTTGTGATTTCAAGTTTATCGAGTATTTTTCCATCTCCAAGGAGTTGGCTAGGGACGAATGGTGTCTTGATGATCACAGAAGATTCCTGCAAAGCTTGGACACTGTGTTCCAAGGCGCGGAAATTATCTCTGCGGTGAACAAGGGTAGTTGGTGCAATTTTTTCAAAAGCCAAAGCCCAATCCACAGCCGAGTCTCCTCCACCAAGAATCGTCACTTTCTTACCAGCATATTGCTGGATGTTGGAAACGTGGTAGTGGATATTTTCATAGTCTTCAACGCCTTCTAGTTCCAGAGGACGTGGTTTGAAGGCACCGCCCCCCATAGCGATGATAACAGTTTTAGACAGGTGACTTCCTTTAGAAGTTGTAATTACAAAGCCTTCTTCTTGTTTTTCAATCTCAAGAACCGTTTCATTGAGATGAATAGGGGTATCAAAGCCGTTTAACTGTTCAATCAAGCGGTTGGTCAACTCTTCTCCAGTTAGGTTTGGGAAACCTGGTACGTCTAGGATTTCCTTTTCAGGGTAGAGAATAGCAGGTTGTCCACCTAGTTGGGGAAGAGAGTCGATGATTTGGACCTTGGCTTGGCGTAGGTGGGCATAGAAGGCCGCAAAAAGCCCGACAGGACCACCACCTACAATGGTAATATCATAGAGTTGAGACATGGTTTCTCCTTTGTTTTTTCTAGTCATACTCTTCGAAAATCAAATTCAAACCACGTCAGCGTCGCCTTACCGTACTCAAGTACAGCCTGCGGCTAGCTTCCTAGTTTGCTCTTTGATTTTCATTGAGTATCAGTTTATTTTATCATATTTTTTCTTTAATTTAAAATGAAGTAGGATAGGGAAAAAAATGTCAGAAAAATGGTATAATAGAAAGGAACGTGTTTGGACAGAGAGGAGACAGCAGATGAACTTTCAACAATTATCCAACCTGCAATATTGGACTAGCTTGTTTTCTAGTCCTTGGAGTATTGCCATCAATGTGTTTGATATTTTGATTGTGGCCTATATTTTATATCGTTTTACAAAAGCGATAGCTGGCACCAAGATTATGATTTTGGTGCGTGGGGTCGTGATTTTTGTATTAGCCCAGGTTGTGGCCAATATCCTTGGTTTAACAACGATTTCTTGGTTGATTAATCAGATTATCACCTATGGGGTTATTGCTGCGGTTGTTATCTTCTCTCCAGAGATTCGGACTGGTTTGGAACGCTTGGGAAGGGCGACAGATTTCTTTTCTACTGCTCAAATTAGTGCAGAGGAGCAAATGATTCGTGCCTTTGTCAAGTCGGTTGAATATATGAGTCCCCGTAAGATTGGTGCTCTGGTTGCCATCCAACGAGTTCGGACCTTGCAAGAATACATTGCGACAGGGATTCCCTTGGATGCCAATATTTCAGCTGAACTCCTCATCAATATTTTTATTCCCAACACTCCCCTACACGATGGTGCAGTGATTATCAGAGAAAATCGAATAGCAGTAACCTCTGCTTATTTGCCCTTGACAGAAAGCACAGGGATTTCCAAGGAGTTTGGGACCAGACACCGGGCGGCTATCGGTTTGTCAGAAGTATCCGATGCCTTGACCTTCATCGTCTCAGAGGAAACAGGTGGCATTTCTATTACCTATAACGGTGTTTTCAAGCACGACTTGACGATTGAAGAATTTGAAGCAGAGCTACGAGCAATTCTTTTGCCAGCTGTTGAGGAAAAAGTCAGTTTCAAGGACCGTTTGCTAGGAGGTTGGAAATATGAGAAAAAATAGTCTATATATCATTTCATCTCTCTTTTTTGCTTGTGTTTTATTTATCTATGCGACGTCAACCAACTTTCAAAATAGTAATACCGCAAGGCAGGTCAAATCAGAAACTTACACCAATACGATAACGAACGTTCCTATCGTTATTCACTATGATGATGACCAGTATTTCATTAGCGGATTTGCATCAGAAGTTTCAGTGGTATTAACCGGAGCCAATCGTGTGACCTTGGCTAGCGAAATGCAGGAGAGCACTCGTAAGTTTAAGGTAACTGCTGATTTGACGGATGCCAGTGTTGGAACAATTGAAGTTCCCTTGAACATTGAAAATCTTCCAAGTGGATTGACCGCTGTGGCAACGCCTCAAAAGATCACAGTGAAAGTTGGGAAGAAGGTTAAGCGAGATGGGATGATTGTTGTGCCACAAGTTGACCAAAGCCAGATTGATCCCAAGCTACAAATTGATAGTGTAACTGTGTCAAACGAACGAGTTTCTGTCACAACTGACCAAGAAACACTAGCTAAAATCGATCGGATTATTGCGCTTTTACCAACCAGCGAACGCATAACAGGTAACTACAGTGGTTCAGTACCTTTGCAGGCAATCGACCGTAATGGTGTTGTCTTACCAGCGGTGATTACTCCATTTGATACGACAATGAAGGTCACTACAAAACCAGTAGCACCAAGTTCAAGTACATCAAATTCAACAACAAGCAGTTCATCGGAGACATCTTCGTCAACGAAAGCAACTAGTTCAAAAACGAATTAAAAATAGGAAAAGGATTTTATAAAAATGGGTAAATATTTTGGGACTGATGGAGTCCGTGGAGAAGCTAATGTAGAATTAACGCCAGAATTGGCCTTTAAACTAGGACGTTTTGGAGGCTATGTTCTTAGTCAACATGAAACGGAAGCACCGAAAGTTTTTGTAGGACGTGATACACGTATTTCTGGGGAAATGCTAGAATCTGCCTTGGTGGCAGGTCTCCTCTCTGTAGGAATTCACGTCTACAAACTTGGTGTCCTTGCAACACCAGCAGTAGCTTACTTGGTAAAAACTGAGGGAGCCAGTGCAGGTGTCATGATTTCTGCTAGCCACAACCCAGCCCTTGATAATGGAATTAAGTTCTTTGGTGGTGATGGTTTCAAACTAGATGATGAAAAAGAAGCAGAAATTGAAGCCCTGCTAGATGCTGCGGAAGATACTCTTCCTCGTCCAAGTGCTGAAGGCTTGGGAACCTTGGTAGATTACCCAGAAGGTTTGCGTAAGTATGAAGGATATCTTGTTTCAACTGGAACTCCTCTTGATGGAATGAAGGTTGCCTTGGACACAGCCAATGGTGCAGCTTCTACAAGTGCCCGTCAAATCTTTGCAGATCTTGGCGCTCAATTGACGGTTATCGGGGAAACACCAGACGGTCTTAACATCAATCTTAATGTTGGTTCAACCCACCCAGAAGCCCTTCAAGAAGTGGTCAAAGAAAGCGGATCAGCAATTGGTTTGGCCTTTGACGGAGACAGTGACCGTTTGATTGCTGTTGATGAGAATGGTGAGATCGTTGATGGTGACAAAATCATGTACATTATCGGAAAGTACCTTTCTGAAAAAGGACAATTGGCCCAAAATACAATTGTGACAACTGTTATGTCCAACCTTGGTTTTCACAAGGCCTTGGACCGTGAAGGCATTAACAAGGCAGTCACTGCAGTTGGCGACCGCTATGTTGTGGAAGAAATGAGAAAATCAGGCTACAACCTCGGTGGTGAACAGTCTGGTCACGTCATCTTGATGGACTACAATACAACAGGTGATGGTCAATTATCAGCTGTCCAATTGACAAAAATCATGAAGGAAACTGGTAAGAGCTTGTCAGAGTTGGCAGCAGAAGTAACCATCTATCCACAAAAATTAGTCAATATCCGAGTGGAAAATGCTATGAAGGAAAAGGCTATGGAAGTGCCAGCTATCAAGGACATCATCGAGAAGATGGAAGAAGAAATGGCAGGGAATGGGCGTATCCTTGTTCGTCCAAGTGGAACAGAGCCCCTCTTGCGTGTTATGGCAGAAGCTCCTACAACAGAAGAAGTGGACTACTATGTTGATACTATCGCAGATGTAGTTCGAGCTGAAATCGGGATTGACTAAATCCTAGAAAACTAGATGAAAATAAAAAATTATGGTACAATAGCTTATAATATTGTAGCCAAGGGAGAAAGACATGAATCTTAAACGTGAACAAGAATTTGTTAGTCAGTATCATTTTGATGCGCGTAATTTTGAATGGGAAAATGAAAATGGAGCTCCTGAAACTAAGGTGGATGTGAATTTCCAATTAATTCAACATGACCAAGAAAATCAAGTGACTTCCTTGATTGTTGTCTTGAGTTTTATGATTGTATTTGATAAATTTGTCATCAGTGGAACCATTTCACAGGTGAACCATATCGATGGTCGTATTGTTAACGAACCAAGTGAATTGAACCAAGAAGAAGTGGAAACCTTGGCTCGTCCATGTTTGAACATGCTCAACCGTTTGACTTACGAAGTAACTGAAATTGCATTAGACTTACCAGGAATCAATTTGGAGTTCTAATATGAAATTAGCTGTTATCACAGATTCCTCTGCCTATCTTAGTAAAGATACCTTGCAAAGAGAAGATTTATTTGTCTTGGATATTCCTGTTAATATTGATGGTGAGGAGTATGTCGAAGGTATTAATCTGACTGCTGAGGAATTTTACCAAAAAATGGCTCAGGCTTCTGAATTGCCTAAGACCAGTCAACCAAGTATTGCCAAGTTAGATGAGATTCTAACTTCGCTTAAAGAACAAGGCTATACCCATGCTTTGGGGCTTTTCCTATCTTCTGGAATTTCAGGTTTTTACCAAAATATCCAGTACATGGTCGATGATTATGAGGGCTTAACCATTGCCTTCCCAGACACTTTGATTACAAGTGCTCCTCTGGGTATCATGGTTGAAAGTGTCTTTAACTGGCGAAACCAGGGCGATGATTTTGCCATTATTCAGGATAAGCTAGCTATTCAAATTAGTCACACATCTGCTTTTATCATGGTGGATGACTTGGACCACTTGGTTAAAGGGGGACGCCTTTCAAATGGAGCTGCGATTTTGGGCAATCTGCTAAGCATTAAGCCAATCCTCTATTTCAATGACCAAGGTGTGATTGAAGTTTACGAAAAAGTTCGTACTGAAAAGAAAGCAACTAAGCGCTTAATTGAGATTATCAAGGAAGCCACAGCTTCAGGCCAATACCGGGTCATTGTCATTCACGGAAATGCCCCTGAAAAGGCTGAGGAATTGCGTCAGCACTTACTTGAATCTGGAGTAGGTACGGATGTTTCACTTGCTACATTTGGTAGTGTCATTGGGACACACCTAGGAGCAGGAAGCATTGCTCTGGGTTATATTCCAGTGATTTAGTTGGCGCTTCTAGGCTAGTTAAGAAATCTTGCATCATAGCAATTGAACACGGACTACCTGCCTCTTGAAAAAAGATGCCTGTCTTGGCTTTCATGGAAAGTCAGCGCTATCCCCTATTTTTCAAGGGCAGCTAAGGCCCGTTGTATCTTGATAATTGAACACGCCTGGAACCCTCTGTGAAAAAGATAGTTCTTCCAAGGAGGAGACACTCCTTGATTAGAACTCCTATTTTCACTTTGTGTTCTTGCAGGCTTTGTATCTTAGAAATTGAACACGGACTACCTGCCTCTTGAAAAAAGATGCCTGTCTTGCCTTTCATGGAAGGTCAGCGTCATTCCCTATTTTTCAAGGGCAGCTAACGTCCTTTGTATCTTAGTCAGGAGTAGAGATGAGTATTCGAGTAATTATTGCTGGTTTTAAGGGAAAGATGGGCCAGGCTGCTTGTCAGATGGTCTTGGCTGATCCAGACTTGGACTTGGTAGCAGTTTTGGATCCCTTTGAGTCTGAATCGGAATGGCAGGGAGTTCCTGTCTTTAATGATAAGGCTGATTTAGCAGGCTTTAAAGCGGATGTTTGGGTAGATTTTACTACTCCAGCTGTTGCCTACGAAAATACACGTTTTGCTCTTGAAAATGGATTTGCTCCAGTAGTTGGAACGACAGGTTTCACAAGTGAAGAAATTGCAGAGCTAAAAGCATTTTCTCGTGCCCAAGATTTGGGTGGCTTGATTGCTCCAAATTTTGCCTTGGGTGCTGTTTTACTCATGCAATTTGCAAGGCAGGCTGCTAAATATTTCCCAAATGTGGAGATTATCGAGCTTCATCATGACAAGAAAAAAGATGCTCCGAGTGGAACAGCTATTAAAACAGCTGAGTTAATGGCAGAAGTTCGAGAGTCTACCCAACAAGGTGCGCCTGATGAGGAAGAATTGATTGCAGGTGCCCGTGGTGCTGACTTTGATGGCATGCGCATCCACTCAGTTCGTTTGCCAGGCTTGATAGCCCATCAGGAAGTCATCTTTGGCAATCAGGGAGAAGGATTGACACTCCGTCATGACTCCTATGATCGCAGCTCCTTCATGACAGGGGTGAATTTGGGAATTAAAGAAGTTGTCAAGCGTCATGAGCTTGTCTATGGATTAGAACACTTATTATGAGATTAACGCAAATGCCTTCTGAATTTCAGAAGGCTTTACCAGTATTAGAAAAAATTAAAGAAGCAGGTTTTGAGGCCTATTTTGTTGGAGGTTCTGTTCGAGATGCCCTCCTCAATCGTCCTATCCATGATGTGGATATTGCGACGTCTTCTTATCCAGAAGAAACCAAGCAGATTTTTCCGCGAACAGCCGATATCGGAATCGAGCATGGAACTGTCTTGGTCTTAGATGGGGACGAGGAGTATGAGGTGACTACTTTTCGGACAGAGGATGTCTATGTGGACTATCGCAGACCCAGTGCGGTCTCTTTTGTGCGCTCGCTAGAAGAAGACCTCAAGCGCCGTGATTTTACAGTCAATGCCTTTGCTTTGGACGAGACAGGAGAAATCATTGACTTGTTCCATGGTTTAGAAGATTTGGAAAAGCAAGTCTTACGAGCAGTTGGAGTGGCTAGTGAGCGTTTCAACGAAGATGCTTTGCGGATTATGCGTGGTTTTCGTTTTCAGGCTAGTCTTGGCTTCGAACTTGAGTCAGAAACATTTAAAGCTATGAAAATTTTGACGCCACTTTTGGAGAAAATTTCTGTGGAGCGTACCTTCGTTGAGTTTGATAAACTCTTGCTGGCTCCATTTTGGAGAAGGGGTTTGGCTTCCATGATTGAGAGTCAAGCTTATGACTATCTCCCTGATATGGCATCTAGCCAGGACGAGCTTAATAGACTGTTTGATTTGGAGACTGATTTCACCTTTAAATCCTCTGAACAAGCCTGGGCAGCTCTACTGTGGGCTTTGGAGATTGAAAATGCGCAGCCATTTTTGAAGGCTTGGAAGACCTCACGCCAGTTTGCCAAGCAAGTTCAGGATTTGCTGACTATTTTGGCCTTGCGTGAAAAGGGAGAATTGAGCAAGCGCGATTGTTATCGCTTTGATTTAGATTTACTTTTACAGGCTGAAAATCTTCGTCAGGCTCAAGGAAAACCAGTCAACCCGCAAGTCATCACAGAGACCTATCAGAGTTTGACCATTCATGACAAGAAAGAAATTCAGATTAATGGTGGCATTTTGATTAAGGAATATGGCTACCAACCAGGTCCAGACTTGGGAGAGATTTTAACAGAGATTGAGTATGCCATTGTCGATGGAGAATTGGAAAATGACCGTCAAGCCATCCATGCTTATCTAAGGGAGAAAAAATGAGTGATTTTATCGTTGAAAAACTAAGTAAATCCGTCGGTGACAAGACCGTTTTTAAGGATATTTCCTTTATCATCCATGACCTAGACAGAATAGGTCTGATTGGTGTCAATGGGACTGGCAAGACCACCCTTTTAGATGTTCTTTCTGGTGTTTCTGGCTTTGATGGGGATGTCAGTCCCTTTTCAGCTAAGAATGATTACCAGATTGGTTACTTGACCCAAGATCCTGATTTTGATGATAGAAAGACGGTCTTAGATACGGTTTTATCTAGCGACCTCAAGGAAATCCAGCTTATTCGTGAGTATGAATTGATTATGCTCAACTATAGTGAGGACAAGCAAGCGCGTTTGGAACGAGTCATGGCAGAAATGGACTCTCTCCAAGCTTGGGAAATTGAGAGTCAGGTCAAGACCGTTCTCGGCAAGCTGGGTATTCAGGACTTATCTACTCCTGTTGGGGAATTGTCAGGTGGTCTAAGAAGACGGGTCCAATTGGCGCAAGTTTTACTTGGCAACCACGACCTCTTGCTTTTGGATGAGCCAACCAACCATCTGGATATTGCGACTATTGAGTGGCTGACCCTCTTTTTAAAAAATTCTAAGAAGACAGTTCTCTTTATCACTCACGATCGTTATTTCTTAGACGCTTTGTCAACACGGATTTTCGAATTGGATCGCGCAGGCTTGACCGAATATCAGGGCAATTATCAGGACTATGTTCGCCTTAAGGCGGAACAGGATGAGCGTGACGCGGCTCTTCTTCACAAAAAAGAACAACTTTATAAGCAAGAATTGGCCTGGATGCGCAGACAACCGCAGGCGCGTGCAACCAAGCAGCAAGCTCGTATCAATCGTTTCCACGACTTGAAGAAAGAAGTCTCAGGTGGCGTTGCTGAGACAGATTTGGCCATGAACTTTGAAACTAGTCGGATTGGGAAAAAGGTCATCGAGTTTCAGGATGTTTCCTTTGCCTATGAAAACAAGTATATTTTGCAAGATTTTAATCTCTTGGTGCAAGCTAAAGATCGTATTGGAATTGTTGGGGACAACGGTGTTGGGAAATCAACTCTCCTTAACTTGATTGCAGGCATTCTTGAGCCGACAGCAGGACAAGTTGTGATTGGGGAAACTGTTCGCATTGCCTATTTCTCTCAACAAATTGAGGGTTTGGATGAAAGCAAGCGTGTGATCAATTACCTGCAGGAAGTGGCAGAGGAGGTCAAGACCAGTGGTGGTTCTACGACTTCCATCGCTGAGTTGCTGGAGCAGTTTCTCTTTCCACGTTCGACGCATGGAACCTTGATTGAGAAATTGTCTGGGGGAGAGAAAAAACGTCTTTATCTCCTCAAATTGCTCTTGGAAAAACCAAATGTTCTCCTCTTAGACGAGCCAACCAATGATTTGGATATTGCAACCTTGACAGTTTTGGAGAATTTCTTGCAAGGCTTTGCTGGTCCAGTTTTGACTGTTAGTCACGACCGCTATTTTTTGGATAAAGTAGCGACTAAGATTCTCGCTTTTGAAGATGGTGAGATTCGTTCTTTCTTTGGTCATTACACCGATTACCTTGATGAAAAAGCTTTTGAAACAGAGATGGTCAATCAAGTTCAAAAGGCTGAAAAGGAGAAGGTTGTCAAGGTCCGAGAAGACAAGAAACGCATGACCTACCAAGAAAAGCAGGAGTGGGCAAGTATTGAAGGCGATATTGAAGCCTTGGAAAACCGTATCGCTGCTATTGAAGAGGAAATGCAGGCCAATGGTTCTGACTTTGGCAAATTAGCGACTCTTCAAAAAGAACTAGACGAGAAAAATGAAGCACTCCTTGAAAAATACGAACGCTATGAGTATCTCAGTGACTTTGATAGCTAGAAGAATAGAAAAATCCCGTCTCATGACAGGATTTTTCTATTCTTTTTTGGTTTCTTGGTGAAAGATATTTTGCCAAGTTTCGTGGCGTCTCCAGATACTGGTATGGACGATGCCATCTAATTCATAGCAGATGAGTTTGGTCTTTTGACTGATGGAAGTGATTTGAATATCCTTGATAGCAGAATTCAAGTCTTTTTCGGCTTTATAGGCTTCTTTATTAATCTGTTCTCCATCTTGGCGAATATAGACAAAATCATCAGCCAAGAGTTCTTCCAGTTGATTTCCTTGGTCAATCAATTGTTCACGCATAAGCAATTTTTTATAGACATTGTCTAAAATTTCATCCTCAGGAATAGGTGCTGGTTCAATATGGACATCGGTATCAAAAACCCCAAAACGTTCCTCCAGCATAGACTCGACCTGATCCGCAATCTCGTGGCTTTCATAAACCGACAAGTCAGGATTCATCTCCAGCGTAATATCCAGGTAGATGTTGCTACCGTAGGTACGACCTCTTTGCGACTTAACCTTGCTGATCTTGGGAATTTCCATGATAGCCTTTTGATAATCCTCAAGCAGACGGTCGTCAAAACCATCTGAAAGACTAAAGGAAGACTCGATAAAGATATCATAGGCAGTTTTCAAGATAAAGAAAGTGATGATGATGGCAACCAGTTTATCCACAATGGGATAATTGAAACTGCTAGCTAGGATGGCAATGGTAGTTCCCAGTGAGGTAACAGCATCAGAAAGATTGTCCTTTGCTGCGGTCTTCAGTGCCTTAGAGTTGGATTTCTTACTGAGGCGAGTATTGTAGAGATAAACTAGAAACATAATCGATGCAGAAATGATTCCTAGAGTGGCACCCAGAGGATCAATGACCGTTTCTTCACGACTGAGAATCTTCTGAATGGTATCCCTTAGAACATCAAAGCCAACATAGAACATGATGATGGAAGTGACTAAACTAGCCAAATCTTCAATCTTCCAGTGACCAAAACGGTGGTCACGGTCTGCAGGCTGGCGTGCCATTCGAATCCCAATCAAGAGGGCCACATTTCCAATGATATCCGATACGTTGTTAAAACCATCTGCCACCAAACTGGATGAATGGATGAGGTGCCCAGTTGCTAATTTGGCTGCAGACAAGATCAAATAGGTCGAAATACTGATAATGGCCCCACGCTCAGCTAACTTAAGATTTGAGATAGATTGCTTCATTCAACTTCCTTTCTAGTCACATAGCATTCTACCATTATACTGGTTTTCAAGGGAAAATTCAAATAAGTCAGTTTTTACTCTTTGAAAACTTTTCAAAATTTGGTATAATAGTACTACTCAAGGGAGTAGCTGGCAGAAACCTGTGATAGTGTCGTCATTCCGAATTTTATACTGAAAAGTATGCTTTCCGGCACTATCTTAAACAGCGAGACTTGTTATGATTAACAGGTCTCTTTTTGTTTGTCGTGAAAAGATGCGATGAGGGAAAAGAGAGTCTGTTTTGCACACAATGTCAAGGAGGAGACACATGTCAAAAGAACAAAAACGCCAAGCGTTTTACACTCAGAGTCCTGAAGAGGTCTTGAAGGCTGTGGATGCGACCGAGCAAGGTTTGTCATCAAGTGAGGCGGAAAAGCGCCTTGCAGAATTTGGCCACAATGAACTCGAAGAAGGCGAGAAACGATCAATCCTGGTCAAATTTATCGAGCAATTTAAGGATTTGATGATTATCATCCTAGTTGCGGCAGCAATCTTGTCAGTCGTGACTTCTGGTGGGGAAGATATCGCAGATGCTATTATCATCCTAGCTGTGGTTATCATCAATGCTGCCTTTGGTGTTTACCAAGAAGGGAAAGCAGAAGAAGCGATCGAAGCCCTCAAATCCATGTCAAGTCCAGCTGCCCGCGTTCTTCGTGATGGGCATATGGCGGAGATTGACTCTAAAGAATTGGTACCTGGAGATATCGTTGCCCTCGAAGCAGGTGATGTTGTACCAGCAGACCTACGTTTACTTGAAGCCAACTCTCTTAAAATTGAAGAAGCAGCTCTTACAGGTGAGTCTGTGCCAGTCGAAAAAGACTTGACAGTTGAACTTGCTGCAGATGCTGGTATTGGGGACCGTGTCAACATGGCCTTTCAAAACTCAAATGTGACTTATGGTCGTGGTCTTGGTGTTGTTGTCAATACAGGGATGTACACGGAAGTTGGTCATATCGCTGGCATGCTTCAAGATGCGGATGAGACGGATACACCACTCAAACAAAACTTGAACAACCTTTCTAAGGTCTTGACCTATGCAATTTTGGTCATTGCCCTTGTTACTTTTGTAGTGGGTGTCTTCATTCAAGGGAAAAATCCACTCGGTGAGTTGATGACCTCTGTTGCGCTTGCTGTTGCAGCCATCCCAGAAGGGCTCCCAGCTATCGTGACTATCGTTCTTGCTCTTGGTACTCAAGTTTTGGCCAAACGAAACTCTATCGTTCGTAAGTTGCCAGCAGTAGAAACACTTGGTTCAACTGAAATTATCGCTTCTGATAAGACTGGTACGTTGACCATGAACAAGATGACCGTTGAAAAAGTCTTCTATGATGCAGTCCTACATGACTCAGCTGATGACATTGAACTGGGTCTTGAAATGCCTCTTCTTCGTTCAGTTGTCTTGGCAAATGATACGAAAATCGATGTGGAAGGCAACCTGATTGGTGACCCAACTGAAACAGCCTTTATCCAATATGCCTTGGACAAGGGTTACGATGTCAAAGGTTTCTTAGAGAAATATCCTCGTGTGGCTGAGTTGCCATTTGATTCTGAGCGTAAGCTTATGTCAACGGTTCACCCATTGCCAGATGGTCGTTTCCTTGTAGCAGTCAAAGGTGCGCCAGACCAACTCTTGAAACGTTGTGTTCTTCGTGACAAAGCTGGGGATATTGCTCCGATTGATGAGAAGGTTACAAACCTCATTCATACAAACAACTCTGAAATGGCTCACCAAGCCTTGCGTGTCCTTGCAGGTGCTTATAAGATTATTGACAGTATTCCAGAAAATCTTACTTCTGAAGAGCTTGAAAATGATTTAATCTTTACTGGTTTGATTGGAATGATTGACCCTGAACGTCCTGAAGCGGCTGAGGCTGTTCGTGTGGCTAAAGAGGCGGGAATCCGTCCAATCATGATTACGGGTGACCACCAAGACACTGCAGAAGCTATTGCCAAACGTTTGGGAATCATTGATGCAAATGATACAGAAGGCCACGTTTTAACTGGTGCTGAGCTCAACGAACTGTCAGATGAAGACTTTGAAAAAGTGGTTGGTCAGTATTCTGTTTATGCCCGTGTGTCTCCAGAGCACAAGGTTCGTATCGTCAAGGCTTGGCAAAAACAAGGTAAAGTCGTTGCCATGACAGGTGACGGTGTCAATGATGCGCCAGCTCTGAAAACAGCCGATATCGGTATCGGTATGGGAATCACTGGTACAGAGGTTTCTAAAGGGGCTTCAGACATGATTCTTGCGGATGATAACTTCGCGACCATTATCGTCGCAGTTGAAGAAGGACGTAAGGTCTTCTCAAACATTCAAAAGACCATTCAATATCTACTTTCTGCCAATACGGCTGAAGTTTTAACCATCTTCCTATCAACCCTCTTTGGTTGGGACGTCTTACAGCCAGTTCATCTCTTGTGGATCAACTTGGTAACGGATACCTTCCCAGCCATCGCTCTAGGTGTTGAACCAGCTGAGCCAGGTGTCATGAACCATAAACCACGTGGACGCAAGGCAAGCTTCTTCTCAGGTGGTGTTTTGAGTTCTATCATCTATCAAGGTGTACTCCAAGCAGCTATTGTTATGAGTGTTTATGGTCTTGCGATTGCTTACCCAGTTCATGTGGGTGACAATCATGCTATTCACGCAGATGCCCTTACTATGGCCTTTGCAACCCTTGGTTTGATTCAGCTCTTCCATGCCTATAATGTGAAATCAGTTTACCAATCCATCTTAACAGTTGGTCCATTCAAGTCTAAGACCTTCAACTGGTCTATCTTGGTATCCTTCATCCTTCTTATGGCAACAATCGTTGTAGAACCACTTGAAGGAATCTTCCATGTAACCAAACTAGACTTGTCACAATGGGGAATCGTCATGGCTGGAAGCTTCTCAATGATTATTATTGTCGAAATCGTTAAGTTCATCCAACGTAAACTCGGCTTTGACAAGAATGCGATTTAACAAAAAGTCATCTTCGGATGGCTTTTTTAAATAACTTTAAAAAGGATATAAAAAACTTTAAATAGGAGATGTTAAAAGTAAAGTCGCTTACTAAAATATTAGATATAAGAATAGCAAAGAATGACTTGGGAGGAAATCATGGGAAATAAAAAATGTATTTACTCTATCCGTAAATTGAGTTTGGGTGTTGCTTCAGTTGTTGTGGCTTGTGGTTTAGGATTTTTAGCTGGCTCTGTTGGGAGTGTATCTGCAGATGAAATGCTCGCAGCTAGTCATATCTTAGAAACAGACAAACCTTCTATCGAAAGCATAGACAAGGATAAGTCTGTCGGGGGTTCAGAAAAAGAAGCTACTGCTTTAGAAGAGCAACATTTTGAAGAAAAACATATAGATACTCCTAAAGTGACTGAAAAGGAATCTCGTGTTGAATTTAATTATATTGATGAATCAACAGGGAAAAAACTTTTTTCAGATGAGCGTACTGGTAAGGTGGGAGAGGATCTTCACTACGATACGAGAAAGAAAATTAGTGAGTTCAAAAGGAATGGCTATGTATTGGTTGAAGATGGTTATTTGAAAACGGATGAATCGAAGAAGCTGTTTCAAGATGATAAGACTCCGCAAACGTATACTATTAAATTAACTCCAAAACATGAAGTGATTAGCTTACAAAACCAGACTAATCCTAAGTCAAATGAAGAGGTGGAAGCTGGTGTTGTCGATAGTCCTAAGTGGCCTGCAGATGCTGAAAAGATCAGAACCAATCAAGAATGGCCTTTAGAGAGAACGATTCAAAGAACTATTAAATATAAATATAAGAATAATGGTAAAGAAGCTTTTGCTGAGAAAAAACAAAGTATTTCCTTTGAACGCTATGCGACTGTTAATCTTGTTACTAAGGAAATTTCCTATTCTAACTGGAAAATAAAACAGGAGCATATTAAAAATCAAACAGCCAAGATTAGCTATGTGGATATCAGTGAAAACAAGCTACTGAAGGAAGATACAGTTACTGGGGAATCTGGTTATCCTATTGAATACAGTACGCTAAAAACGATTAGTGACTACAAGCGACAAGGATACGATCTTGTATCAAGTGATTATGATCGAGGTTTACAATATTTTGACCAAGATAGTAAGACTGATCAAATATTTAAGGTTGCTTTAACCCCTCGCCTAGAATTTATTTATCCTGAAGATAGAATTCCAACTGCTCATAAAAAAGTTGATGAGGATGTTCAAGATTCACCTTTATGGCCTGCCAGTGTTTCTAAAATCGTCAATAAAAAATCTATTGATCGTAACATTTCCTATCTAGATTTTGTGACACATGATAAGGTTGTTGCAGATCGAAATGATCAAGTTGATTTCAAACGCGTTGCCAAGGTTGATTTTGTAAGAGGAGACCTTTATTATCGTGATTGGACGAGTGATCAACCAAATCTATCTAAAGTAGCGACACCACTGCTAAAAGGCTTGGTGGCAGATAAAGAAGCAGTTGCAGAGAAAACAGTGGCAGTAACAGATCCTGTAATTAGGGAAACTGTTTACTACAAACAATTAGGAAAATGGATAGCCATTTCTCCAACTGCAAATGAGAATCTGGCTTTGATTCAATATCCCAATGACCAAGATGGTAATCCTGCGAAAGCAGGTCTTGCTAGCAATCCAGGTTTGAGAACAATTCCTTATCTTAAAGGCTATAAGGCCGTGACATCAGCTATTGATTTGGTGTTGAAGGATTCTTCGCATCCAGAATTGGGTTATTTATTACCAGAAGTTCCAGAAGATTTCACAAAAGATACAGTGATTCATTATCTACCTGTGAAAGCTGCTGAACCAGAACCACCAAGAGGTGATCAACCTAAGACGCCAGAAGCTCCAACACCTGAGGAGCCAAAGCACCCAGAAGTACCGACGGTAGATCAACCTAAGGATCCTGAAAAGCTAACACCTGAGGACCCTAAACAGCCGGACATGCCGACTGTTGAGCAACCAAAAACTCCAGCAAGTCCAGTACCTGAGGAGCCAAAGCGTCCCGAAGTTCCAGCTGTTGCTCAACCTAAGGATCCCGAAAAACCATCCCCTAAGGAACCCAAGCAACCTGAAGTTTCGACTGCTGAGCAACCAAAGACTCCAGCAAGTCCAGCGCCTGAGGAGCCAAAGCACCCAGAAACTCCAATAATAAGTGAAACAAAGGAAGCTGGTAAACTACCAGAGACAGCTAGTCATGATTCTATTTTGCTAGTAGTCGGATTCTTATCAGCCCTATCTGGCATCCTATTGTTTAAAGGTAAAAAAGATTAAGAATTTACAAATAGCAAAAAAGTCATCTTCGGATGGCTTTTTGTTACAGTTGAGGGAAAGGGCTTGCAGTTGTCGGCTTTTGTGCTATAATTGCTATAATATAGTAAAAAGTAAGAGGAGTGTGAGGAAGTGGAGAAGAAAATTGTAAAGGATATTTTGTTTTTATCTCAGGTGTCTCAGCCGGCAAGTCAGGAAGATCTGTATCTTGCCAGAGATTTACAAGATACGCTCTTAGCAAATCGTGAGACCTGTGTTGGTCTGGCTGCCAATATGATTGGGGTGCAGAAGCGCGTGATTATTTTTAATCTTGGCTTGGTTCCTGTGGTGATGTTTAACCCAGTGCTCCTGTCCTTTGAAGGACCTTATGAGACAGAGGAAGGCTGTTTGTCCTTGGTAGGTGTTAGACCTACTAGGCGTTATGAAACTATAAGGATTGCCTATCGTGACAGCAAGTGGCAGGAACAGACCATTACCTTGACAGGCTTCCCAGCTCAGATTTGCCAGCATGAACTGGATCATTTGGAAGGACGAATCATTTAGGAGGAAAGCAAATGAAACGAATAGTCTTTGAACTTATTTTTATCGCAACGACCTGGTATATCTTTTTACCGCCTCTTAACCTGACCAGCTGGGAATTTCTCTTCTTCCTCTGTGGGCATTTGCTGGTTGTGGCAGTCTTATTTGGCTTTGGCAAGGGAATCAATTTAGTCAAAACGGTTCATGTGCGCCACGGCAAGGCAGAAGCTGCCTTAAATCTAGAGGGTTTCAAAATCAATCGGTTAGGGAAAATCCTTTTAGCTTCTATTGGAGGAATTCTTCTCTTGGCAGCTTTGGTTTCCTTGGTGACTTCTAGCATTTTTCAGGCTAAGAATTATGCCAATGTAGTCACGGTTACTGAAAAAGACTTTACTGAATTTCCTAAGACTGACACCAGTAAGGTTCCTATTTTAGATAGAAGTACTGCTGAAAAAATTGGTGACCGCTACTTGGGTTCCCTAACGGATAAGGTGTCGCAGTACGTAGCGGCAGACACCTATACCCAATTGACGATTGATGGGAAGCCTTATCGGGTTACACCCTTAGAATATGCAGACCCTATCAAGTGGTTTAATAATCAGGCTAAGGGAATCGGCGAGTATATCAAGGTGGACATGGTAACCGGTAATGCGGACTTGGTGGACTTGAAGACACCAATCAAGTATTCTGACTCGGAGTATTTTAACCGTGATGTCAAGCGTCACCTACGCTTGAAGTACCCAACTAAAATCTTCAAGACTCCATCTTTTGAGGTGGACGATGAGGGCAATCCTTTCTATGTAGCAACGGTTTACCAAAAGCAATTTGGACTTGCGGTTCCTCGTCCTGTTTCAGTCATTATCTTGGATGCCACAAATGGAGAAACCAAGGAATACAGCTTGGCAGATGTTCCAGAATGGGTGGACAGGGTTTATCCAGCTGAGGAAACTATTGAGCAAATTAACTACAACGGTAAGTACAAGGACGGTTTCTGGAATGCTATGATTTCCAAGAAAAACGTGACCCAGACTACCAAGGGCTATAATTACTTGTCTATCGGTAATGACATCTATCTCTACACAGGCGTGACGTCGGCCAATGCAGATGAAAGTAATCTTGGTTTCATTCTTGAAAATATGCGAACAGGAGAAATCACTAAGTACAGCTTGGCTTCTGCGACCGAAGAATCAGCCCGTGAATCAGCCGAAGGTGCTGTTCAGGAGAAATCCTACAAGGCGACCTTCCCAATCCTCATCAACCTTAATGACAAGCCTCTCTACATCATGGGCTTGAAGGACAATGCTGGCTTGGTCAAAGAGTATGCTTTGGTAGACTCAGTCGAGTACCAAAACGTTATCGTAGCTACGACAGTGGAAGAGCTACTCAGCAAGTACGCCAATAAAAACGACCTTGAAATTGATAATGCAACAACAGAAAGCATCAAGGGTGTGGTAGCAGACCTCAAATCAGCTGTTATCAAAGGAGACACCGTCTACTTCTTTAAAGTTGATGGCAAGATATACAAGGTCAAGGCCTCTGTATCAGATGACCTCCCTTACCTTGAAAATGGTAAAACCTTCGAAGGTCAAGTAGGAAAAGACAACTATCTTAAGACCTTTAAAGTTCAGTAATACTCTACGAAAATCTCTTCAAACCACGTCAACTTTATCTGCGACCTCAAAGCTGTGCTTTGAGCAACCTGCGGCTAGTTTCCTAGTTTGCTCTTTGATTTTCATTGAGTATAAAAAAGGTTTATTTAAGAAATATATGTTATAATAAGGTAAATTAAGACTAATGGAGGACAAACAAATGGGCTTTTATGTGATGCTTGCTTCAATGCTACTTGGACTGCTCGCTTTGAAGATAGGTTTTTCTCAGTTCAAGGAGAAAAAAGATAAATTCTTATCTATCTTAACAAGTTTAGCTGGCCTAGCCCTTGTTCTCGTGGCTGTCTGGTTAGGATGGCCAAAATAAATAGAGAAACCTCGGTCAAACCGAGGTTTTTCAGATGAATTTCTTGGTAGTGGCAAAAAAATATGCTACACTATTAATATGAAAATTTTAATCCCAACAGCAAAAGAAATGAACACAGACTTGCCAAGTATCGAAGCAACTTCTTTAAAACCAGAAAGTCAGGCTGTGCTGGATGCCTTGGCTCTCTATTCTGTTAGTCAATTGGAGAGTTTTTACAAAGTTTCAGCCGAGAAAGCTGCGGAAGAATTTCAACATATCCAAGTTTTGAAAAGGCAAACTGCTCAACACTACCCAGCCTTGAATCTATTTGATGGGCTTATGTACCGCTACATCAAGCGAGACAAATTGACCGAGGCAGAACAAGCCTATCTTGAAAATCATGTCTTCATTACCTCGGCTTTGTACGGAGTCGTTTCAGCCTTGTCACCCATGGCTCCTCACCGTTTGGACTTTTTGATGAAGTTAAAAGTCGCAGGTAAGACTTTGAAGAGCCATTGGAAGGCAGTCTATGATGAAGCTGTGAAGCAGGAAGAAGTAATTTTCTCTCTCTTGTCATCAGAGTTTGAGACTGTATTTTCTAAGGAAATCAGAGAAAAAATGGTAACCTTCAAATTCATGGAGGATAGAGGTGGTCAGCTGAAGATTCATTCAACTATTTCCAAGAAAGCGCGTGGTGCCTTCCTGACAGCCCTGATAGAAAATCAAGTACAAACGGTGGAGGAAGCTCGTCGCTTAAGATTTGCAGGATTTGCCTACCGAGAAGACCTGTCCCATCAACAGGAATTGGTTTTTGTAAAGGAAGTATAGAAAATAGATAAAAGAAAAAGTCAGCAGAATCATGCTGACTTTTTTCTAGCTTATAAAGTATTGGATATATGAATCTCATTTGATAAACAGTTAAGATGATTGACCAAATCCATGATTGACAGATGATTTCGACAAATGAACTTCTTGGTAATCCCTGGAATATAGAAATTAGACACGATGATATCGTAATCTGTCTTATTTAAAATCTCAGGACTTGTTTTCAATTCATCCCAAGTATCGAAGGTAAAGCGGTTATTACAGTAATAGGAAAGCATATCAACAAAGGTAAGGGATATAGCATGGTCAAAGTTACTGATAATTAAAACCTTGATAGGTGGTCGATTTTCTAACAACTGAGTAGAGAGGTTTTCAGCATGGGTTAAGATGGTATACATCAGATGTTCCAACTGTTCAGGATGGTCATGCTGTCCAATTGCCTGACGATATTGGGCCAGTTCTTGACGTGCACTTCCCATAAAGTCTGGGAAGTAAACTTCAAATTTTTTAATCGTCAATGCTTTTTGTTCAAATAAGATTGGGGTAGAAAAGATTTCCTGTCTTTCAAAGAAAGCAGTGTTGTGTAAATGCCAAATAAGCTCATCGTGGTTGGCAAAAGTAATCTTATATTGTTTTGATAGGCGTTCTAATATTTGACTAAGTAATTGGTAAGAGTATCTTGCTTCACTGTTCTCTTCTAAAGAGTTGAAGAATTCTTGAGGATCTAAGAAAAGATTGTTTTGAATAAAGGATATAAAAATTTGTGCGATGATATCTGGAGTGATTTCCAGTCCCAGTTTTTCAGAAAAATGGGCAAGTAACTCCTCAAAGTTTGGAATACTTTCCAATATAGGATAGTATTCATCATAGAAATGATTGGGTAAGTCGATAAAATGACCATTTTTGATGCGGTGGATACTGATAGCCAGCATCAATTTATACATTCTATAAATTGAAAATCGCATCGGGTAATTCGTGATTTTATAGAAGAAATCAGCAAACTCTGTTAAATCCTCTTCAGGAAGGTCAGGAAAAGGCCAGTCTAGGAAATAATAGCGCTCAGAAAAATATTGGGCAAAAAAATAGCGAATATCGATTTCATTGCCACGTATTTCGGATGGAGTAAATGATAGTTCAATTTGGAATTGAGTTGACAGAGTTTTTGTAATATTTCTGCCCAATCGATAGAGGTTGGCATTACTAGAGTGAAGATTTTCTATTGTTCGATAAATAGGTAGGCTCTCATTAAAAAACAGATACTCTAGTAATTGAAAAGATTGAGAATGAGCAAGAAAATATTGATAAATATCTTCAACGCTAGTATTAACTTCTAAATCTATCATAATTCCGTTAATAGAAGATTGGATATCGATAGTTGGAAAAGCAGCACGTAATTCATTTAAATCACTTTTTAGAATTCGTTCTGTACATCCTAACTTTTCGGCAAGTTCATGCAATTTCATCCAATTACGATTTTGAATCAAGGTTTCCATTAAACGTAATTGTCGCTGATCTTTCGTAGATAAAAGGTTACGCATATAGGTATTTCCTCCTTAATTTATTATATCATGTTTTTGTCTAAAAAGTACAAAAAACTTAGAGTAAGAAAATTGTCGTTAGTAATCAGAAAATTTAGAATAAGATAAGTGGCTCTTAGGTGCAAAAACAGAATATATTAATTCTTCAGAAAATATTGATTTATATATTGAATAGTTGTAGAGTTAAAATTATAAAATACTTTCTAGGAGTTCACAATGAAACATTCACATAAGAAATCATTTGACTGGTATAGCATGCAACAACGATACTCTATTCGTAAGTATCACTTTGGTGCGGCTAGTGTCTTGCTCGGGACAGCCTTAGTCTTGGGAACTGCTGCCAATGCGCAAGCAGTACAAGCGGAGGAACAACATCCTGAGGCAACTAATAGTGTCTCTGTTGATAAGGTAGATGAAGCTACTAAAACAGCAGAAGTTTCTACACCTAAAAAAGAAACAACTTATGCAGCTCCAACTGTTGCTAATCCAGTAGAAGTAACTCCAGCTAAATCTGATGAATCTAAAGTGCCAGCAGAAAAAGTTGAAGAAGCAAAAGATAAAAAAGAAGAAATAACACAGCAAGATGCTGTTGACAAGTCAAAATTGTTAACAGCACTTTCGCGTGCAGAAAAATTGGAGCTTAAGTTATATACTGAAGATAGTGTAAAACGCCTTCAAAATAGTATCCAATCTGCTAAAGGATTATTAAATAAAGCAGATGTGACAGAGTCAGAATTATCTCAAGCAGAGTCTGATCTTCAAGCAGCAGTTATCGCTTTGGAACTTAGAGGGACAACTAAAGTTGCTGATAAAGCTGAAGTAGTGAGTAAAATTGAATCAGTTGAAACGAAAAATGCTGAATCAAAAGTAACTGAACAAACTTCTAAGGTAGAAAAAGATAAAAGCGCCTTAAAACCTGTTAAAGGACTCCGAGTAGAAGATGCAAAGGCCAATAAAGAAGGCGGATGGAATATTCCCTTAGACCAAGAAGCCCGCTTGCAATTAAAGAGTGCTATTGAAGCCCATGCAGCACAATCACGTTCACGTCGCCGGAAACGTGATATTGGAGATTTGGACTATACTTTCAAGAAAGTTATGACTCCAGTCAATCCAGGTCATTATGCAGATGCTAAGAGTGTGGATGAGTTAACAGTTAATCCAGATTTTACCCCTGAGACAGAAATCAACGTTTGGTATAAGGATTTAGGTTATATCAATCTAGTCGATAAAAATGGACATTACATCAATTCAAATGGTGAAGTAGTAGAAAATAAAGAAGCAGCTATTCGTCGACAATATAAAAACGACTTTAATGATACAACAAGAGCAGATGTAACTGAAATTCCTAATGCACCAGTTGGTTGGAAAATTAGTGACAACCAATCTATTCGTGGATATGATGCAGAAACAAAAACTATTGATCCAAACGACGATAATGATTTAGATGCTGTTGGTAAAGATTCTAATGTAGTCATTGAAAAAGAAAATCAAAAAGCTGTTATCCGTTATGTAAGCACTAATGGTAATCAAGTTCTCAAAACAGATGAAGTGACAGGTAAGTCAGGTGAAGCCATT